>JAZOUE010000169.1:0-4350 GCA_045658045.1 Candidatus Enterousia sp. | reverse complement strand
TTCAGGCACAGATGCCTGGCACGGCAGAAATGTCGCAAATCTTATCACAGAACAAGTCGCACCAGATGCCAATGTCGTTTCTTATGCCGTTTCTGATATGCACGGAAATTTTAAAGAATTTAATGAAATCGGCAATATTATATCATCTGCAAACGACGCACATATTTATAATTTCAGTTGGTCTACATCTGGCATATACGCCAACCATATACAAAACAAAAATCAGCTGATTGCAATCACAGATGAAAACTTTGTAAATTCATTAACAAATGCCGCAACAAATAAAGACGCAATATTCGTATGGGCGGCCGGCAACGACGCCAAGGCACAATCCAGTGCTTTTTCTGCCTTGCCAAATGTTGCGCCAGAAGTAAACGGACATTTTGTAAACGTTGTCGCATGGGACGATGAAACAGGCGCACTGGCTGATTTCAGTAACGCATGCGGCACAGCCACAATGAACTTTTGCATTACTGCACCAGGCGCAAACCTGCATTCACAAAAGACAAGTCTGACACTGGACGGCACCAGTTTTGCAGCCCCGATTGTATCTGCGGCAATCGCAGTTATTCGTGAAGCGTTCCCATACATGAACGCAACCGAAGTCACAAACCTGTTATTTACAACTGCGCGCGATTTGGGCGATATTGGGATTGACGCAATATATGGCCATGGTATGCTGGATATGGAACACGCAACCAGACCAGTTGGTGTTACAACTGTACCAACATCAGACGACACAAATGTCGCAATGCAAACTGCACGCGTCAGCAGTACAATTGCACATCAGATAAAGGTTGCGAATGTAAAATTCTCGTTTGTGGACAGTTTTGGTCGTGCATTTGAAACAAACCTGAACGACAACATTTCTGTAAAACAGCGCGGAATTGGATTTGAACGCCTGCGCCAATCAGACGATAAAATTGTAAAATTCGGCAACTTTGAATTTGGTGTAAAAAATACAGATATGCTGATGGCAAGCGGTCTGCTGGAAACAGATTCTGAAAATTATATCAGCTTTGTCGGATTTAATAACGATATTCAAATCGGCAAATTTAACCTGTTTTATAATACTACGGTTGGCACAATGACACCACATGCGTCAGCAGAATCTGTTATCTCAGGCTTTTCAAACCTGACAACAATGTCTGCAAAACTGGGTGTAAAATTCAACGATTTTGAAATGTCAATTGGCACACCAGACACAATAATTGACGGCAACATGTACTTGAACACATTGCACAGTCGCGACACATCAGGAAAATATATATTTCAAAAACACAGTATCGATATGGCAAGTCGTCCATCTGTTGAATTTAACGCATCTTATAAGTTTATGACCGCAGGCTTTGTCGATAATCCATACGGAACAGACGAATTCTATTTCTTGGCGAAAACAAAAATCAGTTTCTAAAAAAGCCTTGCATTTTTCCGATATAATTGCTCAAATAAATCATAGGAAAAAATAATATAAACAAAGGAAGCGATTATGGCAGGAAGTATAAATAAAGTCATCTTGGTTGGAAATATCGGTCAAGAACCACAGGTTCGCACAATGGGCAGTGGTCAGAAAGTAGTCAGTTTTTCATTGGCAACATCTGAACGTTGGCGCGACCGCGCAACAGGCGAACAAAAAGAACAAACAGAATGGCATCGCGTTGTTATCTTTAATTCTAACTTGGTCGAAGTTGCAGAACGTATGCTGCAAAAAGGTACAAAATTATATCTAGAAGGTTCCCTGCGTACACGCAAATGGCAAAACCAGTCTGGCGCTGATGTATTCACAACCGAAGTTGTATTGAATCAATTCGCAGGTCAAATGGTTATCTTGTCTGGCGCAAAAACAATGGATGGTGCAAGTAGCGACTACAGCGCCCCATCACCACAGCCACGCGAAGAAATGTCTGTAACAGAAATCGGAGACGACATTCCATTCTAAAAAACAATCCCCGTTTGGGGATTTTTTTTTGGATGTTCTTCCCATATAATATGATTGACACAATTTGTAAAAATTTACTACACTCATATCAAAGGCAGGGAAATATTATAAATGAGCAAACATTTTCACGCGGCTCTTAACCGAATGGCTTTATTTACAGCAATGATAATTGCTGGGGTTTTGTATTTCGGCCCAGAATTTATGGAAATTGCGACTGCGAACATTTGGTTAAACGGTGTTATTATTGGAACTGCAATATTTGGGATTGGATTATGCTTTGCCCAGATATTTCAATTACTGCCCGAAAACAAATGGTTATCAGAATTTATCTCGGGCCATCGCAGCATTGCATTACCGCCATATTTTCTGCGTCCTGTGGCACAAATATTATACGCAAATCCACGTCGCATATCTGCCACAACATTGGACACAGTAAGTGATATAACCGTTATGCGTTTCGAAGACGCGCGCGAATCGGTACGATATATCACAAACACATTGATATTTTTGGGATTGCTGGGGACATTCTGGGGGCTAATTTTAACGGTCAGCGGATTTGCAGAAATGATATCATCGCTAAACTTTGCCGACGAATCAGTTTTAACATCTGTTCAAACAGGTGTCACCAAACCACTGTCAGGCATGACAACTGCATTTACCAGTTCACTGCTGGGTTTAGGTGGCAGTTTGATTATCAGTTTCTTGGCGTTACAGGTGCAAATTGCCCAAAACGCAATTTTCCGCAATTTGTCTGACTTTTTATCTGCCAAAACAAATGAAAAGCCGGTCGAAGAAGTCGCACGCATATTGCCACAGATAAATTTAACAACACACGAATTGACAAAACACATTCAATCGCTGACTGATATGTGATGAAATAAAAAACAAGAACGAGAGAGAAAAACAATGATGAACATTCGTTATCGCAATAATACCAACGCATGGCCAGGTTTTGTGGATTTGTTTTCCAATCTGGTAATTATACTGATATTTTTACTGATTATGTTCTTGCTGTTGTGGACAACGACCAGCGTATTTAACAAAACAACCGGCACACGTGCGGTTGCAGAATTAAAACAGGCAAATGCAGAACAGGCACAAACCATCGAACAAATGGAATCTTATAAACGCGAAGCGAACCGCCTGTTACTGTTGGCACGTGACGAACTGGAAAATATGGATTTAAGTACCGAAGACCTGATAAACGCATACGAAATCAAAATCGGCGAAATGCAATCTGAAATCGACCAACTGATAACAGAATTAAATCAGGCAACCGTCAGCAAAGACCAATCTGTGGCATTGGAACAAGAACGCAAGTTATTACAAGATATGATGTCTGCCCAACGCGCAGAACTGACAGAACAATTAGAAAAACTGCAAGCCGCCTTGGATGCTGCCGAAGAAAAATCACGCAACCAAGAAATTGAATATGTTGAAATGTCAACCCGCCTGAACAAGGCATTGGCAGACAAAGTTGCCGAACTAAACGATGTTTCAAAATATCAATCTGCATTTTACAAGGCCATTAAACTGGCAATGGGCGACCAAACAGATATTACTGCCGATGGCGACCGCTTTATAATCAACAGCGATATTTTGTTCCCAAGTGGTTCGTACAAACTATCTGCAACTGGTAAACAGCAATTAAAAACAATTGCAAAAGCCATCCAAGATATGGAAGCAAAAATCCCATCTGATATTGATTGGATTATTCGTGTTGATGGCCACACAGACAACAAACAGGTTATATCTGGCACACGCGGATACAGAAACAATACACAGCTATCATTACTGCGTGCATCTGCAGTGGTAAATGAATTGACCAAAGACGGTGTATCAAAATTGCGTCTGATTCCAACAGGCTTTGGCGATATGTATCCAATCGCCACTGGTACTGACAAGGCCAGCCTGCAAAAGAATCGCCGAATCGAATTACAATTGACGAACAGATAAAAAACCGCCGTTTTGGCGGTTTTTTATGATATTCTGCGACGTATCAATCCGAATAATGCAAATCCCAATAACAGAACCATTATAAAGATAAATATACCGGTGGCCGTTTGTTCATATTCTGCAAACGGCAAACGAACATTCATACCGTAATATCCAACAATAACAGTTGGCACAACCAATATAATGTTCCACATGGTCAGTCTGTTAATATTTGTATTTGAATCCATGTTAATAACACTTTCAAATGTTTCCTTGATGGATTTCAGCATTTTACTGTACGATGTCACAACCTCGGTCGCCTGGGACAATTCAATGCGCGCATCTTCGGCCAGTTCGGCTGCATCATCTGTTTTAACAAACCCACGAACCTTTTCCAATTTATCCAACACCGCCACATTACCCTTGATACCTGCCATATATAATGTGTAACTGTTTTCAACATCCAGCAAATCCAT
>JAZOUE010000168.1:0-9510 GCA_045658045.1 Candidatus Enterousia sp. | reverse complement strand
CCGTATACGTCCGCTGAACAGGGCGGGGTTGCGCAGACTTGTTCATGTAATTGAACAACATGAAAATATTGTTATGCGGGGTGCTTTTTTAATGTTGATATATTCTTTTGCATCTCGTTCCAAGGTGTTTGCAATGTCTTGGGAAGATTTAGATTTTAATCATGATATGTGGAATGGTTGGCCATTATCTGACAGGGCGATATTGTTGTTACAAGATATGCCTCAAGATGGACAATGGGTATTCCCAAGTCATGGCGGTATGCATTTATTAGACCCACGTACGTCGTGGCACCAGGTAATAAATGATGCAGGTATCCCGAATCTGACAATGGATGATGTGTACAAGTTCCTGATGCGTCAGCTTGTTTGGGCGTCAGACAAGGAAGATTTGCGTACAAATATGAATAATTTGTTGGATGATTTGTTGACAGAAAATTTGTAGTGAATTTTTTAGGTTTTGTTACCAATTGTTATAATTGCTTGACACTATGTTATGAAAATGATAGGCTTTAGCATAATGACGGTCATGGTAACGACCAAAAAAATAACTAAAACAAAGGAAAAGAAATGACAACTTTTGAACAAGTAAAAAAAATTGTAGCTGAAAAACTGGGTGTATCAGAAGATAAAGTTACAGAAACAGCAGCGTTCGTTAATGACTTGGGCGCAGATTCTTTGGACGTTGTTGAATTCGTTATGGAAGTTGAAAAAGAATTTGACATCACTATTCCAGATGACGCAGCTGCAAAGTTGGTAACTGTTGGTGATGCAGTTAAATATATCGAAGCAAACAAAAAATAATATTTTTGTTTCTTGAAATATTGTTCCGTCAGGCTGTTTGGTCTGACGGATTTTTTTACTGTATTTTATCTTTATTTTCGTTATGATATAGTCGTATGTCCAATAATATATAAAGGTTTAATATATGAGAAAGGTTGTTATTACAGGAATGGGAATTGTTTCACCTGTTGGTACAGGTGTTGAATACGCATGGCAAAATGTTCTGAATGGTAAATCTGGTGTAAGAAAGATAGATTCTTTTGAAGTGTCTGATTTGGCATCGCAAATCGCAGGTGTGCCACAGTGTGGTACAGAACCAGGTATGTTTAATCCTGATTCTGTTGTTGAACCACGTGAACAAAGAAAATTAGACAAGTCTATTATATACGGCATTGTCGCAGCAGATGAAGCGATTAAAGATGCTGGCCTTGATACATATGAAGGCGACAAAGAACGTATCGGTGTTTCAATCGGTAGTGGTATTGGTGGATTGAATACAATTTATGATAATTGTGTTGAATTGCATACTGGCGGTCCACGTCGTGTTAGTCCGTTCTTTATTCCAAAAGGTATTATTAATATGACTGCGGGAAATGTTTCTATTAAATATGGATTCAAAGGTCCAAATATTTCCACAGTAACAGCATGTGCCACAGGTGCACATTCAATTGGCGAAGGTGCGCGTTTAATTCAATTTGGTGATGCAGATATTATGATTTGTGGTGGTGCCGAAGCTGCAGTTGGTCGTATCGGATTGGCGGGTTTTTCTGCAATGCGCGCATTAAGTACACGTAATGACGAACCAGAAAAAGCATCACGCCCATGGGATAAAAATCGTGATGGTTTTATCATGGCCGAAGGTGCCGGTATCTTGGTTCTGGAAGAATATGAACATGCGCTTAAACGTGGTGCAAAAATCTATGCCGAGGTTGCCGGTTACGGTCTGTCTGGCGACGCATATCATATCACGGCACCGGCAGAAAATGGCGAAGGTGGTTTGCGTGCGATGAAGGCCGCATTAAAGAACGCAGGATTGGATGCGTCGGATGTTGACTATATCAATGCGCACGGTACATCAACTGGTTTGGGTGATGTTGGCGAACTGGCGGCTGTTAAAACATTGTTTGGTAATTTGCCTGTATCAATGTCGTCAACAAAATCTGTAACAGGTCACTTGTTGGGTGCGGCCGGCGCGGTAGAGGCGATATTCAGCGCACTGGCGATTCGTGATGGTATTGTACCGCCAACAATCAATTTGGATGACCCAGAAGATGCGGTCGGTGATTTTGACTTGGTTCCACATGTTGCTAAAAAGCGCAAGGTTGATGTCGCAATCAGTAATTCGTTTGGATTTGGTGGAACAAACGCATCACTGGTCTTGAAAAAGATTGCATAATGTTTGATGGTAAAATGTTTATTGGTGTTGCAGAAAGCAACAAAATGGAAAGATGTCCCGGTTGTGATGCAAAGTGTATGTTGTGGTCATATATAGACAACTGGAAAGCAGGATTTGTTGTTGCAACACCATATATTTTAAATGATATAAGGGTGGCAAGTTATGTCGGCCCAGATGGCAAGCCTCATTACCCACAGGTGGGTGTTTCTGGGGATAAAATTCGTGATGAAAAAGATTTAGAAAAAATACATGACAGGGTTTTAGAAAATGCACGAAAGTGTGTTATCGAATTGTGTCCACTGTATAAATCTAGGTAGAAATTGTTTTATATGCAAAATGGTGGCCAAGAATGTTGTTTGCTGAAGATGTTAAAACAGAAGTATGTCAGGGATGTGAAAAGGGGTGTAAATTAGCTTCTAGTATTGGTTATATATGGCATGGCTTTCGTGTCGCACAGCCTTATATTAATGGTCGGCTTGTATCGTCTTATCGTAATGAAAACAAAGTTATGCAATCTGCCCAATACCCATTGCCAAAGACAGGAGAGTTGACAGTTGAAGAAAAGTCAAAAGCGCATAATGAAACATTACAAACAGCCCGCAAGATTGTAGGCCTATATTGTTTAAGTTATAAAAAACGTTAAAAAATACCGCCCGATTGGGCGGTTCTTTATTTGTTTATATGTTCCATAAACTTATTATGATTTTCCAGTTCGTCAGCGTCAATTTCATATGTTCTGTATGGAAAGTTACCACCAATCTTTGGGTGTTTTTCCATCGCAGCATGTTGTTGTGCTATAATTTCACTGACATCTGGGGCAGGGGCAGTATTTTCCAGTTCCATGTAAACCTTGGCCAAGATTTCCGAGTCAATCAGCGCCCCGTGTGCGTCTGCACGTGCAGTCAGTGATATTCCATACCATTTGGCTAGCGCGTCCAGTGAATAGCTTTTTGGACCAAATACGCGATTTCTGGCAATTACAATTGAGTCCAGTTGCTGACTGCGTGGAATTTGTGGCAGGTTTAATTTTGCCAATTCGTGATTAACAAATGGAAAGTCAAAGTCTAATCCGTTGTGTGCGACAATTGGACTGTCGCCGACAAAGGCCAAGAATTTTGGTGCGATTTCACTCATTTTTGGTTTGTCTTCCAAAAATGCGTTCGAGATTTTGTGAACCATATATGTATCTGGTGGAATAATTTTACCTTCGGGATTGATGTATTCGTGGAAGGTATTGTCTGTGATTTTTCCATCAATAATTTCAACAGCGCCGATTTCAATGCATCTGTCGCCACGCATATAGTCAAACCCAGTTGTTTCAATGTCAAAGCAAATAATACGATTCATAACATTTTTCCATTTCTTGATAACGATTGTTTATGGTATTATAATAAATGCGTGAATTTAATGCTAGAAAATCTTAATAGTGAACAATTAAAAGCTGTCCAGACCACAGACGGGCCGTTGTTGGTGTTGTCTGGTGCTGGTACTGGCAAGACGCGTGTTTTAACAACACGTGTTGCGTACATATTAAATCAAGCTTTGGCAAAACCCTGGCAGATTTTAGCGCTGACTTTTACAAACAAGGCGGCGAACGAAATGAAAAATCGTTTGGCAGATTTATCAGACGGCACATGGTATTCTGGCGATATTTGGTGTGGAACGTTTCATTCAATATGCCTGCGTATTTTAAGAAAAAATGCGTTGCTGTGCGGATTGCGAAATGACTTTATTATATTTGGCGAAGATGATCAAAAATCGGTTATAAAATCGCTGGTTGTGGCAGGTACCAAAACCCCAGGCGATTATGTCGAAGAATTTTCCTCGATAAAAGACAAGGGCTTGGTTGCGCTGGAAAATAAAGACAAGTTGTTTAATGCATACAATGCAGAATTGGCGCGTCTGAATGCAGTTGACTTTGGCGATATTATTTTAAAGGTTTTGGAATTATTTGATAAAAATCCTGATGTGTTAAAACATTATCAAAATCAGTTTAGATATATTTTGGTTGATGAATTTCAAGACACAAATAATGCTCAGATGGAATTGCTGACAATGCTGACGCGCGGGATTGAATGTCCGAATATTTGTTGCGTTGGCGATGATGATCAGTCTATATATTCGTGGCGTGGCGCAGAAATAAAACACATCTTGAATTTTAACAAGACATACCCTGATGCGCAGATAATAAGATTGGAAACAAATTATCGCAGTACTGAAAATATATTGGGGGCGGCGAATTCTTTGATACGGCATAATCAAGGCCGCTTGGGCAAGGATTTACGCGTTGCAACAATGGACGCGTCGGCGGAACCAGTGTATGTTTTGACATTACCATCAGACCGGGACGAGGCGCGCATTATCGCTGATTCAATTGTTCGTGACGATTCGGGCGATTATAATAAATTCGCAGTTCTTATTCGTGCAGGCAGTCTGTCGCGAATCTTTGAAGAAGAATTTGCATCACGTGGTTTGCCGTATAAATTGATTGGTGCGACCAAGTTCTATGACCGTATGGAAATTCGCGATGCGATTGCGTACTTGCGATTGTTGGTGTATCCGTTTGACGATATATCTTTCTTGCGTGTTATTGCAAAGCCTAGACGTGGTTTTGGTGACAAGGCAATTCAAACATTGCGTCAAAGTGGTGAAAATTTAATGTCCGGATTGCGTAATGCGAAATTGTCTGCGAAACAGCGTGCGGCTGCAGATGAATTTTTATCTGCATTTGATTTTGATTGGTCGTCAATGCCGGCACGGGACGCGGCGAAAAAGTTATTAAATGATTCTGGGTATATCAAAATGTGGTCAGAATCTAAGGATGCAGATGCGCCAGACAGATTGTTGAATATTCGTGAATTGTTGACGACTGTGATATCAAAGTACGCAACATTACCAGAATTTTTGGAACAAGCAGCCTTGATGATGACAGACGATAATGATTCTGATGATGCGTCACAAAATAACAGTATTCGCATTATGACAATTCATGCAGCCAAGGGTTTAGAGTTTGATACAGTATTCTTGCCCGCCTGGGAAGAGGGAATATTCCCCAACGAAAAATCAATAAACGAAGGTGCAATCGAGGAAGAGCGTCGCTTGGCCTATGTTGCGATAACGCGTGCGTGTCGTCGTTGTGTTATATCTAATGCGATGTCGCGTGTGATATTTGGTTCGCGTCAGTATAATTGCCCCAGTCGCTTTATTACAGAAATGGATAATAAATTCTTGGATTTTCAAGGTGGTGTTGCATCATATCGTCCGAAAATTTCAACCAGTTATGCGCCCGTGCCAAAGCCTGTTATTAAAAAGCCTGTGTCAATGGTTGGGAAATTAGTAACGCATGACGAAATGGGTGCGGGTGTTGTTATCGAAGACAATGGTGATATTTTAACAGTTGCTTTTAAAACGCGTGGCATAAAAAAAGTCGCCAGAAATTATGTAAAATAGTGCAAAAAAGTAAATTTTTCCCTTTTCAAAGTTGTGGATTTATGTTAATATGAAATAATAAAAATGGAGTAAGGGGATGATGATTCTCAAAAATACAATTGGTTTTTTAGCGGTTTTCTGCATGGTTCCGTCTGTGTTTGCTGTTACAGCGCGACCTTCGATTGCAATGGGTAATTCTGTTGCGGCGGCCAGTCGTATGCCGACTCTTCGTGTGACGGGTACGAATACAAGTACTGGATCGGAGGATTCGACGGTGTCGAATTTGCTTGATAATATCGAATGTATCGATGCGTATATGGAATGTATCGAATCCGAAGATTCTTGCGGCATTGATTTTTCGGAATGTACAACAAATGTTCTGTTTCATGCACAAATGCCAGATTGTATCAGTACATTGGCACAATGTAATGCCCAGGGTATAAATAGTTTGTTTGGTACGTCTAATATTGCGGATTTGTCGAATGTTCCGGCTGATGGATATAACGATGATGGTGAAATTGTTCGTTATACATATCCTGTTGATGGCAGTGTTATGGGGCAAAAGATTATTGCGGCTAGAATTGAAAATATGTACGATGATCAGACATGTGTAAAAAGGTATACAAATTGTTTAAAACGCGATGATGTCTGTGGCGAGAATTTTGAACTGTGTTCATCTACTCGTTCTTTCAAGAAGCAGGCATTGAATTGTGATACTCATCTGTCTAGATGTTCTATGTCTGGTGTTCGCAAGATGTTTGGTGATAATGTAAAGACTAAATCAATGGGCAGTTTGTTGGCCGATGCAGATGGTGTTGCGCTAACAATTGATCAATTGTCGTCTGTTGGTGGGTCAATTGCAACATTGATTGACGAAGGTTCGGATTATGTTGCCGCTAATGCTGTGTCCAGTTGTTACAAAAAAGTAGATTCGTGTATCGTTAGTGCGTGTGCTGGAAATCCATGGCGCTGTATCGAGGGTACATCAGTTGAAAAACTGAAAGCTGCTCAGGGTGTTTCTGGCGGTGTGTTAGAGTCTGATTTGGCAGAAGATGGCGAGGTTTTGTCAGCTAGCCAGATAAATCGTTTCTTGCGTTCTACATGTGCTGATGAAATCGGTGGTTTGGACGCTTGTCACATTACTTATTTTGGTAAAAAACCAAAGGCGTCTGATTTAACAAATCCAGAAATTGTTGATGAAGTGTTTGTTATGGCGCATAACGATCGTAAGTCAATACTGGAATCCAAAGTTCAGGGTTTGTTGCAAGAATTTGATACATCTGCAAAAGATGCTTGTCGTGATACAATGATGAAGTGTGTGATGCGCTCATGTGGCGGTGGTTCTGGTGCTGCATGTTATTCACAGGTGTTTGGTGCTGGTAAAAAATCAATTGTTGATTCAACTGATGCCTATAAAGAAATTGAACAGGGTTGTCGTTCAATTGCAAACACAGATCCTAATTGTTTGTATGCATATCAAGCTGTAAGCGGTGAAGATTATGAATATGAATACGCTTCGAAAGATGTATTCGCGACATTATTCCCATCTTCGTTGCCGAAAGGTAGGAAACTTACTCCGCTTGGTTCTGCAAGACCAGACCCAATTGGATTGGTTGCTGCATTGGATGCGTCGTTGTCAACAAATTATAATACTGCTGCGATTGAAAATATGAGAAAGCAGTGTCAAAAGGTTGCGACAAGCTGTGTAAAGTCGTTGTGTGGACCTGATTATGTAAATTGTTATCGCAATCGTACAGATATCGTATCTAATTTGACAGACACAGGCAGTGCTGGTTTTGATAAATCAATGAACAAAGTTGGTGGTGTTTTGGATCATACAATTGTATTGGGATTGTGTGTCGGTTCAATTAAAAATGCAGAAGCGTGTGAAGAACACTTGGCAATTCAAACCACAAAACTGAAAGCCGGAGAAACAGAAGTTTCTGGTTGGGGTGCTGTTGACTCTGTTACTGAAGGGTGGTATGGCGCGGGCGCGTCCAGTACGGTAACCCAAGATCAGGTTGCATTGGTCGAAGATGATAAACAAATTTGTACAAATGCCAATGGTGTCCAAGGTGAATGCGATACAATGAATGAGAGTGGCGAAATATATGATACGCCTGTGATGGTGTCTGTTGGTGAATATATGCAGACAAGGGCCGCAAATACATTGTTTGCTGATTTGATTTATGACTTGGAAAAAGAAGCGCAGGCAAAATATAATGCCAAGTTGACAAAGCAACAAAATGAATGTTTGGCTGCAAATAATGGTGGCATTATGGGGACAGATGATATGTCTTCTACATATATGTGGGCAAAACTGACAACGAAAAAAGTTCCCGAAGATTATTCTTCACAGGGATTAAAGTCGACACAGTTCAAGGCAAGTAATGATTTGTATGGTTCGTTCTGTCGCGTCAAGGTAACAATCCATTCTGACGACCAAAATATCATGAATGCGTTGAATGGTACATTGGTAACCAAGAATACAGAAACTGATAATCCCTTTAGTAATGTAACGCTTGTCAACAAAGATTGGGCAACCAGATACTTTGCGATTGGTGATACATTTGTATGTGGTTCATGGATCCCACAGCAGGCATTGATGGAAATTGCAGAGGCTGTTGGTCAAAATGCACGTGCAGATGCCCAGGCAACACAGAAAGATTTGCGTGGCTGGATGACTGCATTGGGTGCAATTGGCCTGGGTACAGGTGGCGCATTCTTGGGCGACTCAATCCAAGACGGTAATGTCTTTGCAGGTTTGTTAGATAATCCAAAACCAAATAAAACAGTTGTTTCTGACAGGGATAAATGTTGGGCTTATTTGAATGATGCAAAAACTGCTGTAAGCGCAACAAAGAAGAAGAACTCTGTTGAAAATAATGTTAACAATGCATTAAAGCTGTTGAGGAAATATAATGTAGCAAATGATGAGAATAAATATGATGAGAAGTTTTCAGATTGGGATGCAAAATTTGAGAATGGTAAATTGATTAATAGTCAAGATAAAGCTACTGATGAGGCGAAAGAATTGAGAGAAGCGATTAATGACTTGGAAGATTCTTGTAATGAGATTGCTGCTGATGATAAAGGTTCGGATGGTAATAAGAATGAGCCAAATTGGTGGCAAAAGCATGGTGGGACATTAGTTGGTAGTGTTGTCGGTGGTGTTGGTGGTGGATTACTTGGGTATTACATTACCGATGAAGTCCAAAACGCAAAACTGGATGAAGCACAACAGAAAGCAATCGAAGAATTTATGACGAATGTTGGTTCCAAGATTCAGTGCTATATCGGACCAGATATGGTTGGTACATATGGACAAGCCATCCCAACCAGTATGGAATAAAAAAATCCCCCATCGGGGGATTTTTTTGTTTATTTTTCTTTTGTCCCTGTGTTCCCCCTTTGTTATTCCTGCTTTCTTCTTTGTCATTCCTGCGAATGCAGGACTACGAAGTGCCGCGAAGCGAATATGGTCTATGAAATTTACAATATTCAAATATGTGTAATATGTGTTATTTTGGCTCGCTACGCTCACACCGTATAGTCCCACTCCTGCCTACGCAGGAGTGACAAGAGTTTTTAAGTTTTATTCCTTGTACACTCTGCCTGCGCAGGAATGACAAAAGGGGGGCGGGAATGACAAGAGAGCGGACGGGGATGACGGTGTTGGGGGCAGGCGGTTAGTGTGGTGTGTGTGGGGATTATCGTGTTCGGTTGGGGCAGGTGCGACAATATTCAATACCACGAATTATCGCGTCGTATTTATTCTTACACTCTGAAACAATGTTATGGCCGACCTGAATACAAAAATAGTCGTTCTTTTTTTGCAGAAATATTCGGCAACCGCGATTGCAACCTGTGCATGTTTCGGCCACCTTGAAACGCTTTTTTACAAC
>JAZOUE010000167.1:0-4957 GCA_045658045.1 Candidatus Enterousia sp. | reverse complement strand
CTGCAATATGGTAAAATACCAAAACTGTAAGAAAAAATCGCAAAAATGAATGCGGATGCGAAAGAATACAAAAGTGTTCTGCCAGAACATATCGCCGCCGTGGTCAGCAAATGGACAGGTGTTCCAGCAGACAGATTAAATGCCGAAGAACAATCAAAACTGTTAAATATCGAAGATGCGTTGCGTAAACGTGTTGTCGGCCAAGACCATGCGCTGGGGGTTATTGCACGTGCGATTCGCCGCAGTCGTGCAGGTTTGTCTGATCCACGCCGACCAATGGGCAGTTTTATGTTCTTGGGTCCCACAGGTGTCGGAAAAACCGAAGTGGCCAAGGCATTGGCAGAATATTTGTTTAACGATGATACGGCCATGACCCGTATTGATATGAGTGAATATATGGAACCGCATTCTGTATCGCGTTTAATCGGCAGTCCTCCAGGGTATGTCGGATATGAACAAGGTGGCGTTCTGACAGAAAGTGTTCGCCGTCGCCCATATCAGGTTTTGCTGTTTGATGAAATTGAAAAGGCAAATCCAGATGTGTTTAATGTGTTCTTGCAAATCTTGGACGATGGGCGTTTGACCGACGGTCAGGGTCATGTTGTGAACTTTACAAACACAATTATTATCATGACCAGCAACTTGCCAGATATGGAAGCGGTAAAAAAGAATTTCAGACCAGAATTTATCAACCGTATCGATGAAATCGTGTTCTTTAACCCGCTGGGCAAGGATGTAATGAGTGGTATTGTCAGAATCCAATTAAGTGGTTTGGAAAAGCGCTTGGCTGAACGCAGAATTAGTATGAATGTTACAGATAAAGCGATAAAGTGGCTGGGCGACAATGGTTATGACGCAGTATTTGGTGCGCGTCCACTGAAACGTCTGATAACGTCTGCGGTCGAAGATAAAATCGCAGACCTGATATTATCTGGTGCAGTCGGTGAAGGCAGTACTGTGTATATAGATGTACACGGCAAATCACTAACCGTAAATTAAATTATAATAATTCATCTAAAAACAAATCGGGAATCTCATGTAGCGTCATGTACACTACGATTCCCGTTTTCCTTGTATATGAACCATTCTTTAATCTATCTGCTAATCTCGGGTTGGGGTGTTTTTTCTTGACATTATTTGCCGTTATATTACTCTGCCTGCATAGATAAGAGAGGTTATCATAAATGAAAATAAAAGTTATTGGTGACGAAAAAAAGGAATGTACATTAGTTATTCCAGCTGATAAGGTGATAAAAGGCGATGTGGATTTGTCTGATATGGGTTTAACAAAACTGCCAGACTTGTCTGCTGTTACTGTAAAAGGGAATTTTGATTGTAGTTATAACCGATTAACATCACTGGTGGGTGCACCAAAAAGCGTTGGTGGGTATTTTTATTGTTATGATAACGAATTAACAACATTGGATGGTGCACCACGAAGTGTTGGTGGGGATTTTTATTGTAGTGGTAATTATTTAAGCGATCTGATGGGTGTGCCGCAAAAGATTGGAGGAGATTTTATTTGTGATAAAGAACGTTTGTGGCAGGAGTATGAAGAAAAAAAACTTGCGTGTTTTGCAGTCAAACAAAAACAAAAGAAGAAATAGTTTTTGATACGATATGTAAAAACGCCAATTTTTGCGTTTTTATAATTCGTTGTTTTGTATATCTTTATCTTTAATTCCCCCGCTAATCACGGGGGATTTTTTATTTCTTGTTTTTTTTGTTTGGCTTGGATTTGAACTGAATATCACGCAATTTGCGATATTCGCCGTTCTGTTTATACAGTTCCGAATCGGTGCCTGTTTCAACAATTTCGCCATTTTTAATCACGCATATCATATCTGCATCCAGAATCGTTGACAGACGGTGTGCAATAACAAATGTTGTGCGGCCACGCATTAAATCATTTAATGTTGACTGAATTATCTTTTCACTGTGTGTGTCCAGTGCAGATGTCGCTTCGTCCAGTAACAGGATTGGTGCGTCTTTTAATATTGCGCGTGCGATGGCGATTCGCTGTTTCTGACCGCCAGACAATAATGCGCCGCCTTCGCCGACGATTGTGTCGTATCCGTTTGGAAATTCGTTGATGAATTCGTCTGCATTTGCCGCGTGTGCCGCATTTACAACCATTTCATCTGTGGCATCTGGACAGCCGTATTTTATATTGTCAGCGATTGTGCCGTTAAACAAGAATACAGACTGGGATACATCTGCAATACTGTCGCGCAGGGATTTTAGTTTATACTTCTTGATGTCTGTTTTGTTGATTGTAATTTTGCCGGTCTGCGGTTCATAAAAACGCATCAACAGGTTGAATAATGTTGTTTTTCCACCGCCAGATGGTCCGACCAATGCACAAACGCTGCCAGATGGAACGGTCAGGTTGATGTTCTTTAATACAGGGTCATTTTCATTATATTCAAATGATACATTTTCAAATGCCACAGATAATTTTTTGGATTTAATATCCTTGGCACCGTGTGTGTCAACAATGTCTGGTTTTGTGTCCAGAAAGTCAAATAATATTTCTGCTGCCAACAGGCCGTGTTGAATTGTGTCGCCTGTACTGGTGATGCTTTTTGCGGGTTTATACGCCGCTGTCAATGCCAGCAAGAATGCCGTAAAATCACCGGTTGTGATGGATCCATCTGCGATAAAGTGTGCGCCCATAATCATTGCAATACACAGACCAATTGAAATCATAAATTCCATCAGTGGTGAACGCAGAGAGTTTACCTGTGTGCTTTTATACGCGTTATTTATAGAATCTTTCATTACGCGTGCAAAATTGCGTTGTTCACGTTCTTCGGCACCAAATGCCTGAACTGTTTTAATGCCTTGCAGGGTTTGGTTGATTTGCTGGGTCACACTGTTTGCGATACCAAAAGACTGACGCGACAGTTTGCGACGCTTGCGCATAATTACAACCATTGGAATTACAATTGCAGGTGTTAAAAACAGTAATACCAAGCACATTTGTGGCGCGTAATATACCATCAATGCCAATGTCATCGCCAATGTGGCAATGTTTTGTACAACCTTTATCACATTGTTTGTAACCAAATTTAATACCGCAGTTGATTGAACGGTAAAATAGTTTAGACTTTTACCAATGCCGTCACCATAAAAGCGCGATATATTCATATGTGTCAGGTGGGAGAAAATCTTGTTTTGCAGGCGTGCGCTGGCCAACAGACCACCCTTGGATATAATCAATGCCTTGGCATATGTGAAAACGCCCTTGGCGCCAAATGCGATGATAACCTGTGCGCCCAGCCAGTATATAGCAGTCATACTTTTTTCAATAAACGCCTTGTCCACAACCTGTTGGACCAGGGTTATGGTGTATGCCTCAGCCCCGGCAGCCAGAATTGTGAAAATAATGCCGAAAAACAGCCATTTCCAGAACGGTTTGCCAACTTCGCGCCATACGCGCCCATATAAAGACCATTTCACACGTTTGTTATTTTGGTCGCCCTTGATAAAGGATTTAATTTTACTTGCCATGCGTGTATTATAAAATTTGATAAATAAAATGTCTATGTGTTTTATTTATTTCTGTTTGTGAAATATGCCTTTGAAATATGTGCACAGTTTATCTTTGATTTCTTGTAATGTTGTGTGTTCTGGATGTGTATGTGGTGCCAAATCAAATAATTTGGTTATAATAAATTGGCCAAAGTTTTCGCGTTGTTCATCAGTCATCTTTTTAACATCAATATCTTTATGCAGGTGTAATAATTCTTTGATTGATTTTTCTGGTATGCCGTCCGAGATTTGTTTGTGTGTTTCTTGCAAGTATTCTGGACATTGTGAAATGTTGGCAAAATAACCATCGGATAAAACAAAGATTGGTATATATGGTTTTTTGCCAGAATTGTCTACAACAATCGCGGTGTTTTCTGATAGTAAAACTTTTGATAATGATTCAAGGTATTCTTTGTATCTGCGAACGATAAATCCAGGTAATACATCGTGTCCACCTTTTTGTACACGTTGTTGAACGCGCGCAATACTGATTTCTTGGTGTAATACGCAGATGTGTATAGCATATGTCTTATAGTCGTTTTGTTGTGCGATGTTCTGTAATTTGTTTTCGGAGCTAACGGTTTCGTAGATTATGTTTTTCCCGTTTATAAGTGCGCAGTCCATTTGGTGACGTAGATTTTTTACAGCGTTTATCGATAGTTCTCGGTCAAGTCGTTTTGTTTTATTGGTTGCACTATTGGTAATAAGTGTTTTTTGTATTTCTAAATTATGAATCAATTTTTTATAATTCGCATACCAATTATTATTTGCTGCTTTTGCGTTAATGCGGTCGTGAACTGTTGCGCCGCCAAGTTTTTTAGCCAAATCGATTCTTGTGTTTAAATTTTCTTTGATATGTTCCCAGCCAAGCGGAATATGGGTATATATCAGATATTGTTCGTGCCAGTAATCTTTATTTTCCGATGGTTGATTTATTCGTTCGTTTAGATTACCACCAATTTGTTCCATTTGCTTTTTAAATGTTGCTGCGGCATTTGTGCTGGCGATATTTATTTGGTTTTCCATGTCAGACAAAATTTGTTCATATTGTGCAGAATATTCTGGCATTGAACGTAGTTTTGCAAATTCGTTGTCGTAATTTAAAAATACTGCGTCCGATAAAAAAGGGTTGTTCGACAGCACATACTTATAGAATGTGCTTTTGCCTGCGCCGTTTGGGCCAGATATTGTTATAAAATACTTTTGCGATTTGTCCATATTTTTAGTATATTATAGACATTAATTTTGTTTTGTCAATATTTTGTGTGCGTTTTTTTGTGTTTGTCTTTTTTTGTTGACATTTATTTATAAAATGTATAAAATCAGTTCGCTTATTAGTAATAAAAGGCAAAGTTTTGGGGTTGTAGCTCAGTTGGTAGAGCACCTGCTTTGCAAGCAGGGGGTCGTCAGTTCGAGCCTGATC
>JAZOUE010000166.1:0-4007 GCA_045658045.1 Candidatus Enterousia sp. | reverse complement strand
TATTGCAACTAATTTAGCTGACGCAATTGCAGAGGAAGTAGAAGTTTTGCTTGGTGAAGAGTGTGAAGAGTTTGGTGGTATTTGGGTAATGAATCCTGGTTCAGGTTCTAGTGCACCTGGATTGACTTTTGGCGATAGTGTTGTGGATGAATTTTATGCGTCAATAAATGGTCGTGCTTGGGATAAAACCGCTACAGGTAACGAGCATGATACCGCTGGTTATGGAACTTGCTATGAGAACTCTGTTCAGTCAATGTGCGCATTGCAGGATACTGTCACAGGAGGTAAAGGTTATGCAAAATATGAAGACGGTAAGTGTATCTTTACAGCAGAATGGTATGAATATCAATGTAAACAGATAGACGGCCACTTAGAAGATGGTAAATGTTATGTGTTAGAATAAAAATCGTAAAGAAATCCCGCAATCGCGGGTTTTTTTATTTTGTTATTCTGGGGTTGATGGTGGCTAATGATAAATGTGTGTAAAGCAATTAGAAAAAATAAAAAATATATTGGAATTGTGTTTGTTTGTTGTTATTATGCCAATGCATGAAAAAGAATTTAATCGCAATATTACTGACTGTTATTACAACTGCGGCAAATGCAGGGTTCCAAACACGTGCAAAATCTGCCTTTTTAATTGATTATGATTCCGGTGTGGAAATCGTCGCAAAAAATGCCGATGTGTTGATGCCACCCTCTTCCATGATAAAACTTATGACTTTGGCGGTGTTGTTCGATGAAATTAAAAATGGTAATTTGACCTTGGATTCTGTGTTGACTGTTGGGAAAAATGCAGACTATAACCGCCCTGAATGGTATCCGGCCAGTAAAATATGTTTGGTTGCCGGTCAGACGATTTCTGTGCGTGATTTAATATTGGGAATTATTGTGCTGTCTGGTGGTGATGCGTCTGTCGTCGTCGCAGAACATATCGCAGGTTCTGAAAATGCTTTTACCGGTAAAATGACAGAAATGGCGCGCGATATCGGTATGAGTCAGTCAACATTCGGTAATGCCAGTGGCCTGCCCGACCCAAATAATCTGATGACCAGTCGTGAACTGGCAATGTTGGCAAATTATCTGATTTCTGAACATTCTGAATTATATCCAATGTTTGGCACAAAACGTTTTGAATATGATGGACATCAGACAGACTGGTGTCGTGAATGGGGACGCACGCATACGCTGAACTATAACAAATTATTATTCAATATGCGTGGCGCAGATGGACTGAAAACAGGACATACAGCCGACGGTGGTTATGGTATGGTTGCCAGCGCCAAGGTTGGTGGTCGTCGCCTGGTTGGTGTTATAAATGGCTTTAACGGCAAGGGGCATGATGCCTTGGCAGCCGAGATGAAAAAATTGTTGGAATATGGTTATCAAAATACAGTTGGCAAAGTGTTCTTTGACGCAAATGAAAAAATTACAGAAATCCCTGTTTGGTATGGTGTAAAGCCGACTGTTGTTGCAACTGTGGCAAAACCGTTTGCGGTAACTGTTGATAAAAAAGATGGTTTAAAAAATATTCGTATATTGGCACGCTATGACGAACCGATTGCGGCACCTGTACGCGTGGGCGATGTTGTTGGCGAACTGATTGCAGAACAAAATGGTCGTGTTATCGCACGTGCGCCAATGATTGCACAGAACAAGGTTCGTAAAACAATACTGTTCGGACGACTGTTTAAAAATATCAAAGTATTATTGGGGTTGTAAATATGGCACCACGTAAAAAAGCGACTTCTTCGTATAACTTTCCACATCCGATGGATAATGATTATCTGGTCGGACATACGGAAACATTAAATAACTTTTTAAATGCGTGGAATAACAGGGATAATCATCCAATACACCCTGTGTGGATGCTGACTGGGCCAAATGGTATCGGCAAGGCAACATTGGCGTATAAAATCACCAAGATGGTTTATGGAAATGTCGGGGACTTTTTCATAATTGACCAAGATAGAAATCTTGATAAAGACGGTAAACTAAAACCAGATGGCAAGGTTATATCGGTTTATACCGTTCGTGCGATGATTGAAAAAATGCAGATGTCGTCTATGTCTGGCGATTGGCGCGTGGTGTTGATTGATTCTGTTGACCAATTAAATACAGCTGCATCAAATGCGATTTTAAAATTACTGGAAGAACCACCTGCAAAAACTTTATTCTTGTTGGTTGTACATCAATTGGCAAATGTTTTGCCAACAGTGCGTTCGCGTGCACGCGTTGAAAAAATGCGCCCGCTGACCATATCACAACTGCGTGAGTTGTGTGTAAAGTTCTTGCCCGAAGAAGATGTAAGTACAGAAACATTAAAACTGGCAAATGGCAGTTTTGGTAAAATCGCAAGTCTGAAACAAACTGGTGGCGATGAAATATATGCCGATTTAATTAGTGTCTTGGAAAATCCGCGTGCAAACAGTGGTGATATTATGGCAATCGCAAAGAAAATTGCTGCTGATGCTGCGTTGCATGGAATCTTGCTGGACGCAATTGCACGATTTGGTTTGGCTGAATTGTATCCAATTGCAACAAAGACAATAAATGATATGAAAACTGTCTATTTGGAACCAGAAACAGGTATATTCAAAATCATTATGGAAATTAAAAAATGTTTATAGATACACACTGTCATTTGACTGATAAATATACAGATGGTTTGGATGCTGTTATTCAAAATGCACATGATGCAAATGTCGGTGTTTTAATTTGCCCAACTGCAGACCCAAATGATATAGACAGCGCACTTAGAATCGCAAATTCTTATGATAATATATTTTGTACAATCGGTGTTCATCCAGAATACTGTAATGTAAATGCAACAGACTTTTTAACAAACGATGTTTTGACAAATCCGCGTGTTGTTGGTGTTGGTGAAATCGGTTTGGATTATCATTACAGCCCAGAAACCAGAAATGCGCAAATCAAACTGTTTGAACAACAACTGGAAATTGCAAAAAAATATGACTTGCCCGTTGCAATTCATACGCGTGATGCTGAAGAAGATACGGCTGCGATTTTAAATGGCGATGTGCGTGGTGTTATGCACTGTTATACCAGTTCATGGAATCTGGCAAAAAAGATGCTGGATTGCGGTTTTTTCTTTTCTGCCAGTGGGATTTTAACCTTCAAAAATTCTGATGAAGTGCGTGAAAGTTTTGCAAAAATTCCATTAGATAAAATCGTTATTGAAACAGATGCGCCGTATTGCGCGCCTGTGCCACATCGCGGAAATATATGCGAACCATACATGGTTGTTGAAACAGCGCGTGTGTTGGCACAGATAAAAAATATAGACTTATATGATTTAGAAAAAGTCTTGATGGAAAATGTGAAAAGACTGTATCCGAAAATTCAATTTTAAAACCCGCATTTCGCGGGTTTTGTTATTTATGATTTTCTGTTAAAGAATCCAATATTGTTTGTGTTAATACAGGTGTGTCGTAATCAAATTTAAACACATTACCCAATTGTTGGATTCTTGTTTTATTCTTTGTATTGCGTAACGAAACATATACACTGTCACAATAATTTTTATCGTGGTATGTGTATGCGTCAAAACCCAAATCAATTAACAGTTTTTTTATGTAATCACGTACATAAGTTATTTTTGAATATGATTTATCGCGCAAAATTTTTCTGCGAATCTTTGGTTTAAATGTTATAGTGTCTTTTACAAAAACAATGTGACACATTGCATTAAGTTCATCAATTATCTTTTTGTTTTTCCCGAATTTATTTGCAATCGCATAAATAAAACAAGGGTTGTTTAGTTTGCTTTTCGTGTGAAAATAATTGAATAATGAGTAATATACCATCTCATCAATATTGTACTTTGACATCTTTATCCTTTTTTGTCTGTGTTTTGTTAGATTAACATACTCTATAATATTTGCAATCTATTTTTAAGTGTGTAAAATAGAACCCGTTATGGCAAGAAGTATTATAAAATTTGGTCAGGTGTCCGAAAACCGCAAGGCACGATTTAATTACTCTAT
>JAZOUE010000165.1:0-3821 GCA_045658045.1 Candidatus Enterousia sp. | reverse complement strand
CACAGCAGAAAATACACCCGAACGCAGATAACTTATTTGATGCAAACGCACACCATTACGCACACCCAAAATATCTTCCAGATTACCTTCTATGGCGCGTGGCATACCCCAAGACCCAGGTGCAAAAAACGCACCCCAATCTGGAATTTCTGATAATTTTACATATTCTGTACGCGCATCATCTTCGGAATTAAATAATTTATCTTGCAGAATAATACCATTTCTGGCTGCAACCAGATAAAACTGTTTTCCCACCTCAAACACAGCTAAAAACGATGTATATTCAGAAAAAGCATCCATAACATCGGCTGCTGCTACACGCATTGCCACCCTGTGTCCCAACTTTGTAGAACCCAAACCAATCATAGAACGATATTCAGTATATAAATTCGCCTTTTTATCGGTTCCACTGGCCAAAGAATGTGCATAAACACGTGCAGAAACCCCGACTTTTTCGGGTTGCCAAAACAGTCCAACTGCGTATTTTTTACGATTAATATTTATTATTTGACTTGCCAAGTAAATTCTCTCTCATAAGTACTTGTGATAAATTATAACACAAAACCCAAATTCAAGGCAAGCATGAAAGTGGGTCGCCACCACCCACTAACCACTAAATAAATTAGAATGATTTAGATGTGGAACGGTCCTGATGGTGTAGTGTACAGACGCTACATGAACCATCAGGACCGTCCACAGATGAATTATTATAATTTATTTACAGGGACAATCGTATACATTGGCGACCAACACAAATGCCCTTTCTGGACCGAATACAACCCATTCGTTTGGCTTGGTGCGTTGTGATGTTATCCAGTATGCATTACCAGGACGTGCTTGATCAACGATACGATTTTCAAGATAACGACGCGCATCGGCAACATCGTATACAGAAACCTCGGATTCTATTTTATACAAAAAAACACATTCTGTTGGTTCTGATGTCAGTTGAATAAGATTTTCACTGCCATTTTGATTTTTTATCATACCGCCACATGATGACAAGGCAAATAAAACTGTAAATAATGCAAATATCTTTTTCATATAAATCCCCTACTTTATTCTGCGTCAATTATATCATAATTTTCTGTATTGCTAAATAATTTTTTCAAAATCAGATTATTTAGTGCATGACTGCCCTTATAAGATTCCAGATTTCCGCATATTATGCCACCACTTGTAAACATATCGCCAACTGCGTCTATTATTTTATGACGAACAAATTCATCTGGCCAGATAAGTTCATTTAATGTTCCATCCCCAGAATCATTTAATGCAATTACATTATTTTCATTTGCACCGCGTCCCATACCGCGCTTTTTCAAGTATTCCCATTCGGAATATTTTCCGAAAGTTCTGGCGCGTGCAAAGTTTTTAATAAAATCTTGAACTGATTTTTTTGTACCATTATATGAATAAGAACAAGTCTGCGTTCCAATAATTTTTTCTGCATAAACCAATGTTGCAGAAATATTTAAAGACTTGCCATCGTTTGGTTCTAATTTTACAAAACCATCACTTTTACGACCTGAAATTTTATTAAAGAACCATATTTTCAATCTGACAAATTTTGGCAATTGTTTTAATACTTCATTTGCATAAACAATCACAGGTTTTTTAACGATAATTTTTTTCATTTTTCCATCTGTTACACCAACAGATTCAAATGCTTTGATAAATTCAGATGCGCTGCCGTCCAAGATTGGTGTTTCGGCACCGTCTATTTCAACAATCGCGCTGTCAATTCCCATCATAAAGAAAGCCGCCATTAAATGTTCGATTGTCTGAACATGTTCTGCACCTATTTTACCGATTGTTGTATTACGCATTTTTGTTTCACCAACATTATCAAAACGCGCAGGGATTAAATCTGTTGATGGCATATCAACGCGTTGCATAAAAATACCATTTTTATCAGATGGTTTTATAACAATATTTACAGGCAATCCAGAATGAATCCCGACACCTGAAATTTTAACTTGTTCTTTTAGTGTTGGCATATTGTATTTTCTCCTTTAACCAATTATAAAAATTATTATCTAATACAGTATCCAAACGCGCATATTTAATTTTATCACGAATTTCAATCGGCAATCTGACCCAGTCTTTTTCAGTTGTAATTAACTTTGCTTTCTTTTTTTCTGCCAAAGATACCAGTTCTTCAATATCTTGTTGTGTGTATTGATAGTGGTCTGGGAAAGCACGTTTTGCCACAACATTTTTTAATGCGTTAAAGAACTTTTTTGGATACCCAATACCAGCAAACGCGACTAATTTTACACCTTCATCATATGGCGACACAGTCTGATTAGTCGCATAAAATACAGGAATATTTTCTGGCAAGACAAAGTTCTTTTTTGGCTTTTTATTTTTAATAACAATTATTGCATCTGCGTTTTTTAATGCTTTTTTTGTCTGACGCAGGGGACCGGCCGGCAATAAAAACCCATTACCAAAACCCAATCCCTCGTCAAACACAACAATAGAAACATCTTTTTTAATTGTTGGATTTTGTAAACCGTCATCCATAACAATTGGGGTTGTTTCATCGGATTGTTTATTTAACAAAACAATATTACTTTTTCTGTCACCAACATGAACAACCAAACCACCACGCGATAACATCATCGCTTCGTCACCAACATCGCCAGTTTTTTTATTTCTCTTATACCCACGCATAACCACAGGTGCATCAAAATAATTTGCAATTGCGCGCACAATAGGTGTTTTACCAACCCCACCTGCAAAAATATTACCAACACAAACAATTACACGACGCGAAGAAATTGCACCTTTTTTACGCATAAAAAACACAATTTTACTGACACAAGAATACACCCAAGACAGCGGCAATAATAAAATCGCGACTAAATTTTTTGATAAAAACCACCAAGGTGTTTTCATTTGTTTTTCCTTATTATTTTTAACTCTTGTATGCATTTTTCAATATCGTCAAAAGGTAACTTTGCAATTTGTTCATCAGACAAATCCCACCATTTTAATTCCAACAATTGTTGAATTATATCATTTGAAAATCTGTATCTTATAATCTTGGCTGGACAACCTGCAACAATTGCATATGGTGGAACATCATGTGTAACAACAGAATTAGATCCAATAATTGCACCATCACTAATTTTCACACCATCTTTAACTGTAACATTATTACCAATCCAAACATCATTTCCACACGATACTGGTATTTGCTCATATTTAAGTAATTTTTGATCTTTTGTTATTTTTTTCCAATCTATATATTGAAACGGCGCTGTTGACAACCAATCTGTCGGGTGTTGTGATGGTCCCAATGCAACATTATGACCAAAAGAACAAAATGCACCAACTATTGTATCTTTGTGTGCACGCATAAAATTTCTGCCAACATAAGAATGTCTGCCCAGATAATAAGGCTGTGGTTTTGCTAATAATTTTCTACGAATTTCGTGCCGTTTTTTACGAGACAGAACTAATCCACATAATAAATTTACAAAAAACTTTTTCATTTATTTTTTACCTTTTTTGCAGCGCGTTTTTCGCGTTTCATATTTTTAAATTCAGTTGCAGTTAAATCTTGTTCTGCTGGCTTTAAACCGAATTCAGCGTCCAGTTCACGCATTTGCTTTACCATAAATTCTTCTAAATCATGTCTTATTTGTTCAAATTCTTGTGGTGTTGCTTTTTTAGGCACAAATATAGGATTACCAACATTACACACCAATTTAGAAAAAGGCAGCGCAACCAAATATCTGTCCCATCGGTCCTGTAAAGTCGGTGGCCAAGCGGTCTTAGGAAGACAAATGTCTTAGCCAACTCCTTGGCTC
>JAZOUE010000164.1:0-5483 GCA_045658045.1 Candidatus Enterousia sp. | reverse complement strand
CGAACATATGCCTGTTTTTTCTGTTCTGACTTTGTCCAATCGTTTACCAATGATTTTTTAACAGATTCAAAACTGGCGGTATGTGCAGGATTTATTTCATCAACACGCACAAACAAGAAACCGTCTTTGGTTTCAATCATTTCACTTTCCAGACCTGCATCCATATCAAACACTTTTGCAATCATCGCATCTGTCAGCAATTTATCATTTGGACGATTATCACGACTGAACGCCTTTAATGCGACATATTTTGCACCGTGTTTTTTCGCCGCTTCTTTCATTGTATCACCTGCGATAATATCGTCTTCAACCTTTACAGCCTTGGCATAACCTTCGTCATATTTATCAGGTTGCGCCATATCTGTTTCAATAAATACATATGATACAGTTCTTGTTTCCGGCACAGTCTGTGGATTCTGCTTATAGAAATCAGACAACTGTTCGTCTGTTGGCGCGCCAACCTTGAAATCAGAATATTTTACAGTCGCATATTCAATATCACGCTGACCATAGCGTGCATTGTATGCCGCCTGAACTGCGAATTCTGGAACTGCAACCGGCGCAGACATAGACCCCAAAACCATAGAACGCAAAACCTGACCACGCAGGACATTTGCAAATTCCGCCTCGGAATAACCAGAGTTATTCAAAGCCTTGTCAAAAGCCAATGATGAAAACTGACCCTCTTCTTGAAATTCTGGGAATGTACGAATTTCTTCGGCGATTCGTTTATCACTGACCACAAAACCCAAATCATCTGCACGATTTTGTGCCATTTGCTGAGTTGCGATTTTTGTTAAAACACCCTGTGCAAACTTGTCCTGTGATGCAGCATCTGTATATATTGCACGCTGTTCTTCACGTGACTTTTGCGCCAATTCGCGTGATTTTTCAGAATTAAATTGCTGGGCAGAAATTTCTGAGTCCCCAACAGTTACCAGCGTTGTATCATTGGTAACATTTCCAAAAATCCATTCTGCGACCCCCCATCCAACGAACGAGAAAGCCAATATAGTAATTAAAACCTTTGCAATCGGTTTTTCTGATGCATTTCTTAAATATTCTAGCATTTGTTCCCCTTTTGCGTTACCATAGCAAAACAAATACAATAAAATCAACGAAAAAAAGGGGATTTTCAATGAAAATTATTGCTGGGAACTGGAAAATGAACGGCACGCACGAAAACTTGGTCAAAATGATTCAAGATTTATCTGCCATTGACACAGAAAACACCATTATTCTGTGCGTTCCATATACAATGCTGTGCACCGATTCGGGCAAAATCGCATTGGCGTCCCAAGACATCAGCGCACACGACCACGGCGCATATACTGGCGAAATTTCCGCAAAAATGGTCGCAGCCACTGGTGCAAAATATACACTGATTGGACACAGCGAATGCCGTCAATATCACGGCGACACAAACGCCACTGTACGCACCAAGGCAGAACAAGCATTGTCAAACGGCCTGACACCTATTATATGCGTTGGTGAAACAATGGACGAAAAACAAGCCGGCAAAACGATGGAAATCATTGAATCTGGCGTTCGTGAATCTGTACCATCTGTTGTAAATTCAAATATCATCATCGCATATGAACCACGCTGGGCAATTGGCGCAGGCATAACCCCAACCAGTAACGAAATAGAATCTGCGCACGAATTAATTGCAAAAACACTGGACGATATGGGCCTGGGTGGCACACCTGTATTATATGGCGCATCAGTCAAGGGTTCAAACGCACTGGAAATAATGTCTATTCCACATGTTGACGGTGTATTAGTTGGTGGCGCATCCTTGAAAAGCGATGATTTCATACCTATAATAACCAGTGTAAATTAGTTTTATAGTATCAAAAAATATGGAAAATATTATGACAGACGAAAAACAAGTAGATATAGAATCAGTATCAATTGACGACACTGAAAACGTAGCCGAACAAGCGACGAATACAGAAATTGAACAGTTGCAAAAACAACTGGCAGAAATGAACGATAAATATCTGCGCTTGGCGGCAGAACTGGAAAACACACGCCGTCGCAGTGAACTGGACGCGCAATCACGTGCCAGAAATCGCGCAATCAGCGTTGCAGAAAAAATATTACCTGTGATGGACGCTGTTGACGCTGCGTTAAAACACACACCTGATGATGCAGGAATAAAATCAATGGCAATGGCGCTGGAATCCGCATTTAATCAGATTGGCATTACCAGAATTGAATCTGTGGGCAAACCATTAAATCCAATGCACCACAACGCAATTCAGGTTATCGCCACCCCAGACGCCACATCAAATACAGTTGTTGATGAAATGCAGGCAGGATATATGTTTGGCGACACGGTTTTACGAACTGCGATGGTCATCGTTGCGAAATAAAAACGCCCATTGGGCGTTTTTTTATTCGTCCATTGCCAAGATAAATATTCCGCGCTTGTTTGCCTGACTGATAACAGCCGGTTTATTTACAACAAAACAAGTCTTGGTATTTACAACAATTCCGCGCAAATTTGCATCTGCCACAGCATTTACAGTATCAACACCAATGGCTGGAATATCAATACGCAAATCCTGACCTGGTTTTGTCATTTTTGCGAATACACCAGATTGTTTTTTCTTGTGCTGACGCATGGCGACAACACGTTCTAACATTTTTGCAGTACCTTCGGCCGCTTCAACCGCAATAACTTGCTTATCAACAACCACAGAGGCACCAATATCCGCCGCACCAATAGTATGAGAAACCTCAATCGCGCGTTCGATATTTTTTTTATCTGCCGCACTTGGCTTTACACGAGTTTGCACCCCAGCCTTTTCAAACGCCAATTCTGGCGCCAAGTCTTGTGCAGCCACCACTTCGAATCCATTTTTTTCAACCACTTTATTTACCGCCACAGCCATTGAATCATACCCCCGTTGATGTTTAAGAATTGTAAATAACGCACGCAAAGTCCAAAAATCAGGACGCAAATCTGACAAATCTGGATGTCCCAGCGACCCAACAAAAGTAATTTTTTTAATTCCCAAACGCTTTGCAAAGCGAACTGCGCGACCGCCACCGCCCAGACGAATAACCAAGTCTGGATTTAGACGCGGATCATAAAAGTTTTTCAAACCAATTACAAACACATCCCAGCCTGCCCGCTTTAACGCATCGCGTGTAAAAAACGGCAGATCCAGCGCACCTGCAATTATCGCTATTTTTTTATCAGACTTTTTCATATTCATATAGCTATGGTACGAATAAATCCGACTGGAATCAAGTCGCAATTTATGATAAAATCATACATAAGCATATAAAAAACATAAGTGACGAAAATGAAAAAATTAACATATTTTACAACTGCACTGTGTGTATTATGCACTGCGAATGCATCTGCCACATACAGCGACAAACAATTTAAAACCGAAGTTATAACAGGGCTTGATGTATTGGTTGCGCCCGTTACACCTGCATATGCCGAAGGTGCCTTGGGTCTGGAAGTTTATGAAATAGAAAATGCCGTAACAAGTGAAGATACAAAAATGTACATTCCAACATCTATGTATGTACGCATGGGCGGTGGTATGACTTTGGACTTTGCGACAAGCAAGGCAGACTATTTCGGCACAGAACATCTGGCAAAACAAAGTTATACTGCACAAATTGGATTGGGCTGGAATTTATCATCATATGTACGCACAGAACTGGACTTTCAAACAACCACATTGAAATTCCACAAACTGGATGATTTGCGTGCAAACTATAACACGTTTGGCGGCATGCTGTATTTTGATTTTGCGCGCAGATATGTTTTATCGGGCGACATTACATATAACAGAACATTTGTCCCATTTATGGGCCTTGGCGCATCAATTGGCACATATGAATTCCAAGGCACAGATGGGTCTGATGGTATGGTTATTGCTGCGCCACGTGCGGTACTGGGGATGAATATCATGTTGGGCGACTTAATCGGCATTGACATTGCATATCAATATCAAATGCTGATTGGCAATGGATTTGGCTGGGGCACAGGCAAAGGTGGTGTTGATGGTATCAGCAACATAATGGCAACAGTACGTGCAAATTTCTAAGTAAAGGTAGTAAGAAATGAATATAAAAACATTATTATTTGGCGCAATCGTATCAGTTATACCAGCCTTGGCGAACGCAGAACTGATATACAGGGTTGAACAAGAACAAATGCCTCTAACAGAAATTGATAAATTTAGTCAAACACTGGCACAAAAACGTCGCTTTTACATTGGTGGGTATTATAACTTTAATATGTGGAACGATTTCACAGACAGTAACAACACAGTTTTAAAAGGCGATGACACATCTTCTTTTGATATTGTGGCTGGTGTCCGTCTGTATGACATTTTTAGACTTGAAGCAAACTATATCAAAACAGACGCAAAATATGACGCTTTTTCAATTGATGGCAACACATTTATGTTAAACGCAATCTTTGACGCCAGAATAGACAGTCCATATCGCATATTTAAATCACAAATGCTGGTACCATATGTTGGTTTTGGCGCAGGCGCATCATGGATTAAGTCTGATAATGGCATTGATTTAAAGTCCAAGATTTCCCCTGTACTATCTGGGATTGCGGGTATCAGTGTTGAATTCAACAGCATATTTGCACTGGATTTCGGATATAAATATATGTATTTAATGGATGGCGATACAGACACAATCACAGACTTTACACCAAACGCGCATCAGTTCCGTGCCGGCGCCCGCATACATTTTTAACAAGAATACAATATGAAAACATGTCCTTTTTTTGGTAAATGTGGCGGATGTAAATACGATTTTACATCGTCTGAATATCACGCAAATAAACTGTTAGAATTACGCGGAATTACACCAACCGATTCGCCAATTTGGATAAAGCCAGGCACACGCCGTCGTGCAGACTGTTGTTTCAGTCCGAATCGATTCGGTTTTTTTGAATCCAAGACCAAGAATATTATCGCAATCGATTCGTGTCCGAACTTGGTGCCGGAAATAAACGCAATATTGCCACAAATGCAGAAATTACCATGGTGCGGTTCTGGCGCATGCCTGATAACACTGTGCGATAACGGCATTGATATCGCAATAACATCATCTGTGCCATACGTTACCCCAGAATTTAGGAATGCGGCGATAAAGCTACCTGCGATTCGCATTACATGGAATGACAAAGTCATCCATGAAACTGCAAAACCCATTGTTACGTTTGGCGACACTGCTGTTGAATACCCACCAAACGCGTTTTTACAACCCAGTACCCACGGCGCAAACACCCTGCGCGAACTGGTTATAAAACACGCAAACGGATTTAACACAGTTGCAGATTTATTTTGTGGATTGGGGAACTTTACATTTGCATTGAATGCAGACGGTTTTGACATTGTTGGCACAGGCGTAAAACGCGATTTATTTACCCACCCATTGACATTGGGAATGTTGGGCAAATACGATTGTGTTGTAATGGATCCACCACG
>JAZOUE010000163.1:0-2637 GCA_045658045.1 Candidatus Enterousia sp. | reverse complement strand
CCTGCAGGGCATTTTTTATCCAAGCCGGTATCACTAAATACTTCATCCATTGTATCTGAAATTTTGACACCGTTCATATCTAGCGATGCGAATATTTGTGGTGTTAAATACCCCTGCAATCCAGTACATCCCCTAAATGTCCTATCAAACATACTGTCTGATGGAACACCTGTGATGTTCGCAAATAAACCTGTTGGCAACCGCGACAATCTGGTACAGTTTTCAAAAGTCCCGACAAACATAAAGCTGGCACTATCTGTGGTGGTTATGCCGTTAAATAAATCGTCCGGAATATCAGTTAATGCAGAACAACCATAGAAAGTTCTGTCAAATACACGTGGTGCATTTGTATTTATACTGTTAAATAACCCTGATTTGATTTCCGTTACCCCTGTACAATCGCGGAATGTAGAATAGAATAAAGATTCTGCGCCACCTGAAATGCTTTGGAACAATTTTTCTGGTATTGCTGTCAATGAAGAACAACCATGGAACGTACCTCCAAACATATCTACATCGGGTGTTGTTATATTTACAAACAATTCTGGCCAAATATTAACCAAAGATGTACATTTTTTAAATGTTTCTTTAAACAAGCCAACTGCGCCACCTGTAACCTTGGCAAACAGGTCAGATGGTATATTTTTCAACGCGGTGCAACCATTAAATGTCCCCATAAACATATGTTGTCCGGCATCGTATGATTCTCCCTCTAAGATATCAAACAATCCAGATGGAATATCTGATAGTTTTTCACAGCCTTGGAATGTACTGTTAAACATTGATACATCTGGCCCCTCTACGCCATTAAACAGTGTTGCGGGTAATATTTCCAGGTTTTTACAATCTTGGAAAGTATGCTCAAACATAAATTTAGTCTTTTTACCAAATATATTTCCCAAACTGCCTTGTAATTCATAAATATATTTATTTCCTTTGAAATCAATCACAGGCTCTTCAGCTGTATTATAAGCAGTCGCATTACCAAACACATGAATTGTATATGTTTCAGCAGACTCTTCGTATACATGAACAATTCTTTCTGATCCAACAGTTGTTTTATTTATTGATTGTATGCCTTTTTTATCGCCCCAATCAATATAGTAAATACCCTTGGCAGACAATGTGAAATAAAATTCTGTACCAGCCGATATTGGTGTTGTTTTAATTGAAAATTCAGGAACAAATAATGTACACTGCGCTGCACCTTTTTCTGACACACTGCCTTCTGGACAAGGCTTTATACCCTGCTCTTCATTTTTAATTTCGAATGTTCCGCCTGGGCAGTAATTACCAGCTGTGCATTCTGTACAAACAACCGCGTCATTTGACAAATACGAACCCGCCCCACATGTAACACTGTTAATTTCCCACAGTGCAGTCAATATTTTGTTATCTGTGAATGTCCATTGGAAAGATTCTGGCACAGATTCTCCATCCATTGTCCAGCCAATAAACTTATAGTTATCACGCGTACAAACATCAGTTTCTGGTGTAAACATTGTGTTATATGTAACATCGACTGTTTTGTCACCACTACCATCATTACAGTGATATTCTACATTAAATTGCATTAGTTCGCATTCCGTGCCAGCATCATTCTTTTGATAGCCGTCGTTACATACAAATTCCATTGGACAGGTCAAGGCACCTGCATCACAAGAATCTGCGCCATAATACAGATTACCTGCGTTTGGATTTTCGCCGTATGTACATGTTGCATTATCTGGGCATGTTGGCACTTCGCATGTCATCGTACAAGATGTATAGCATTGATTTTGTGATGAGGATCCAGCAACACTATTTGGATGTGATTCTGGACATGTTACGCATATGCCATTATCCATATAATCACCAGGCGCACATAATATCGGTTCATCGAATGAACCCGCTGGACAATTACCAGCATCACCATACAATGTTGTTCTAAAATTTTTGTCAGTCGCAATCGCGGTTGCACATGCGCGCGGGCACTCCTTACGACACGCGTCTGTTCTGGTTGCCCAATTATCACCGTTATTGTGATAATTTCCAACGGAAACCCACATTGCATCTGGCACTGGTTCACCATAACTACACCAACAACCACTATGTGCCTGGGATACAGTTGCGCCAGATTCACCAGTTATAATATCTGTAACAACATTTCCATATGTCGCCTTGGTTTTCGGTCCACAAAATGCAGCCCCCGACACCAAACCATATTCATCAAAATATACCGCCCAACGTTGATCTGCCGTATACGCAGCAAAATCATTAACATCATATTCATTTTCAACAATAGAATCTTTTTTAGAAATAACACCACTGGCCAACAAATCCGCAGTCAATGCAACATTATTTACACCATTCCAAACAACCATACCATTATCATCTGTGCAAAACACCTCTATCCAATCCGCATATAGAATCTGGTTCTTTAACAAATATTGTTTCTTGTCTTCTTCTGTTTTCAGAACCAAATAACCATTTTCATCGTATATCATTGTGCCAGTTGCGGATTGACCGGTGTAATAACCACCAAATCTATAATTTTCCTTGCTGGGGACATCAACCTGTTCAACTATTGTTTCAATATCGACTTGTACAGATTCGCCACTGTCCAATGTTATTGTATATTTAATCACAGTATATTCA
>JAZOUE010000162.1:0-3942 GCA_045658045.1 Candidatus Enterousia sp. | reverse complement strand
TCGCACTGCCACTGAATATGGCGCCCAAACTGCCGTCAACAGTTTTTATGTTTGTGTTGCCACTGAAACTAATCGCGGCGATACCAAATGACGTTGTATACCCTGTTGCGTCACCGTACATTTTAATTGTATGGGTGCCGGATTTTGGGTATGTACATGTATATTGTTCATTTGTCGTATTGTTTCGTGTAATTGTATTGCCGGAAACGCCAGTACCACTTAATGTACCGCCATCACCACAATCAACATAGAATGTACCAGATGCAGACATGAGAAAGCTAAATGTAGAACCCGCAGACATTTCAACTGTTTCAATGGTAAATTCAGGGGCAACGCATTCGCCATCAATAAACATTTCATCATCTGAACATACTGAATCACATGCAACCCTGCCGTTCCATGCGGATTCAAAGCCTGTGATGTATTGTGTTGTGCCCGCCGGACATGTCGTCGCAAGTGCGGTGTTGTAGAAGATGTCCGTCATCGTTGCAGAATTAAAGTCCGTTGAATCCATCTTTTCAAATGTGTTTGCTGGGATGTAACCGGTTAATTTTGTACAGCCAGCGAATGTCTGTTTGAACATATTTTCTGCTGGCTTACCCTCTATATTCTTGAACAGGCCATCTGGCAAATTGGTCAATGATGTACAGCTTTCGAATGTATAGTAGAACATATAACTCGCACTGCCACTTACACCAGCAAACAGGTTTTCTGGGATGCTGGTCAAGGATGTACAGTAGGCGAATGTCCAAGAGAACATACGACTCGCACTGCCGGACACACCCGCGAACAGGTTTTCGGGGATGCTGGTCAAGGATGTACAGCTTTCGAATGTATAGTAGAACATATAACTCGCACTGCCACTGACACCCGCAAACAGGTTTTCGGGGATGCTGGTCAAGGATGTACAGCCATAGAATGTCCCAGAGAACATATATTCCGCACTGCCACTTACACCCGCAAACAGGGTTTCGGGGATGCTGGTCAATGATGTACAGTCTGCGAATGTATTGTAGAACATAGCATGCGCACTGCCACCGAACATGGCACCCAAACTGCCGTCAACAGTTTTTATGTTTGTGTTGCCACTAAAACTAATCGCGGCGGTATTATTTGCTGTTGTATACCCAGTTGCGTCACCCGCAAATAGTATTTTATGTGTGCCGGCGGTTGGGTATGTACATGTATATTGTGCATTTGTCGTATTGTTTCGTGTAATTGTATTGCCGGAAACGCCAGTACCACTTAATGTACCGCCATCACCACAATCAACATAGAATGTACCAGATGCAGACATATCAAAGCTAAATGTAGAGCCGGCAGACATTGGCGTTGTGGTTATTGTGAACTTGGAATCTATGCAGGTGTCACCATCACCGTTTACATCAATTTGATTTGCATAACACCCGTCACCCGCAACAGGCCCCGCAAAACCACCCGCGCAGGTATAACCACTGGGACATTCAATACATTCGCCAACTTCGTCCGGGTGAAGTGAGCTGTCCGCATCCTGCCAGTCTTCGTAATAATATCCAGCACGACAACCCGCAAAACGCATTGGGAAATGCCCCACACCACAATCATATACTGTGCCACCACCATCATATTCGTATGGAACCATGAACTTTGGCCCTGCAAAACCACCCGCGCAGGTATAACCACTGGGGCATTCAATACATTCGCCAACTTCGTCCGGTTGAAGCGAGCTGTCCGCATCCTGCCAGTCTTCGTAATAATATCCAGCACGACAACCCGCAAAAGACATCGGGAATTCACCACCGTTGCCACAGTCATATACTGTGCTGCCACTATACGCCAATACGGTTGTCGGCAACGCAAACATACCGCAAAACATCGCAAGCATACATAATGTACGGAATGTTTTTGCATTAAACGCACAAAAACCTTTCATGAAAATCATGAAAAAATCTAAAATGCAATACAAAAACAATTTCCTTTGCACTGTTTTTTAACCTTAATCCACTTTAAATTGCGCAACAGCACGACGCTGAGACGATTTCATTAGCAGTCTGCGAAACAACCCAGAACCACGAAGCATTTTATATGCCATCGTTTCTGGAACCAACGGCTGCGGACAATTATTCCGCATCGCATCATCGCGTAATTTCTGCTGTAAACGAACAAATTCATCCAAACGACCATCGTTCGCAACCACTTCGTGTGCCTGATGCAAAACCGTACGAACATGCTGTTTGGCGCGCCGGCGATACATACGAAGCGTTTCTTGGTCCAATCGAACCAATGGATGTATCCATTTGTTATGAATTATCGAATACGCAGGCCCAGAACGCCACCAACCTGGCCCATGCTTTGGCTTGGTTATGTTCTCTAATGATAAATCAATGCGCAAGCCGCGAATGCGTAACTTGAACTGACGACGCCATGTGTGTAATAACGATTTATAAAGTGTGAAAAAATCAATCTCTTTGTATTTTTCTTGAACTGCGTCCAGGTTCGCTAAAATGTAAACATCAATATCACTGCCCTTGTCATAAAAATAGTTCGCGTTCGAGCCATATATCACAATGTCTAAAATGTCACTCCGACTAATCTGAAAACCAATCGCACCCATATAATCCATAAAATCCATCGCAATCGAAATTATCACACGACGAACCACCGGATCCATCGTGTTGTCCGGCAACCAAATCTTTGGATTTAATGTTCTGTGATAATGTATCTTGGATGTAAACATAGCTTATTAATAATCGTATCCTGTTCTGAAATCGCCATCTGCGCCATTGCCCATGAAATCACAACTTAAATCATCATCCAAAACCCAAAGATGATTTGCTTTGTCATAATATGTGCCAGTACCAGCAAATAAACTGCAATCTTCTATACCATTGCCATTTTCATCATGATAAGTTGTGATATACGCATCTGTTCCTGAGACCGGATACAAATCACGCAAATCTTCCCAATCACCGTCATCCTCATTTCCAGAATGCCAAACATCATCGTCATTAAGTGTTACAGGTATCGCAAGTGTTGGACACTCTGACCCAACGCCATAATCCGCACGCGCAGGCATAGTCCATAACAGCACTACAAACAATAAAGACAAAGAATAAAGACGCAAATCTTGACCCATCTTCCCCCCTTTCTATGCTTTTAATCCCATAGCGTTTATTAAAAAAACCCTTATAATCACACAAGGGTAGTTGGAGGTTAAAGACTATAATTATTAGAGAATAGCGTGCTTATTTTATCTATAAATATTACTTAATCCATAGATATTATTCGCATCCCTCCAACTACTTTAATAGCTGGAGATGTTTTTTGTCTTCACAGACACTAATAATTAGAGGTCTTTACGCCCCGACACAGTACTTGTGCTGTTTTGATGCTAGCAAATATTTCCATACATAGTCAATTAGTAATTTTAAATAATCTATCATTTTTTGTTCTGGACTGTTTAACTAAGTGATTACAATTTACTAACAAACTTAGTTGGGAAAAAGTGATGGAAATCTCCCACGGTTTTACAGATAAAAAGACCACACAGATAAAGGAAAATATTTCTGGCAGAGTATCATTCAAACTTCACCAAATGGCTCGTTTTCATCAACTGACGCCCCGAACCCTGCAATCGCAGATTGCGAACGATTTGTCCACACTGCGACACCAACACAAAAATAAAACGCCCATATCGGGCGTTTGATTTTTGTGGCGGAGACGAATTCCTGTCCTCGATACACAACAATAAAAATCTACAAAAATCTTGTTCCTGCGATTTTTGTGATTTTTCTAATAATGTATTCTCGTATTCGCCATGCGCTGCGCTTTGGCGTATCCCTTCGTCTCCGCCATGTTAAAATCAAAACCGCCCTAGCCGGGCGGTTTAAAATTTTAATTTTCTGGCGGAGACGAAGGGATTGTCTGATTCCCATATTCGCTTATGCTCTATGGGCCCCTTTC
>JAZOUE010000161.1:0-4264 GCA_045658045.1 Candidatus Enterousia sp. | reverse complement strand
ACAGCAACAGCTGTTGGACGTTTCAGCATATCAGATACAGGTTCAAAGTCAGTGTCTTTTAACGCCAACTTCATCAAACGGTTTTTGACCACTTTGAATACAGAAACCAATGGGCGCAATTCATTACGCAGGGTTTCAAATTCTTTTACAGTCAAACCATGGTTTTCAATAACGAAAACACCGTTTGCATCTTTCAGGGACGACTGCAACGCTGAAATCAAATCTGATTTTTCTTCGCGTCTCATCTATTTTTCCTTCAAGCTTCTGTTTTGTTTAACTTTCCATCCAAGGTTGCCCTTGGGTGGGGCTGAGGTTCCTGCCCCAAAGAATTTTTTCTTTGTCTATGATGGAAATTAAGTGTCGCCACACCATCAGTCTTGGACAGAAATCTTGTTTTGTGACCGGGGCATTACACCCCAATCGCATTTAATTATTTTGCATCTACTTTCAGACCTGGGCCCTGTGTTGTTGCAACAGAAATACCCAAGATATATTGCCCCTTGGCGGATGCAGGTTTGATTTTCTTTAACTGTTCAATCAATGCATTTGCATTTTCAACCAACTTTGCAGTTTCAAATGACATTTTACCGATACCAGCGTGAATAATACCTTTCTTTTCAGCACGGTATTCAATCTGGCCAGCTTTTGCTGTTGCAACAGCTTCGGCAACATTGTTTGTAACAGTACCCAATTTTGGGTTTGGCATCAGGCCTTTTGGACCCAAAACGCGTGCAATCTTTGACATTTTTGGCATCATATCAGGAGTTGCGATAACGCGGTCAAAGTTGATATTGCCAGCTGCAACAGAATCAATCAATTCTTCGCCACCAACAACGTCTGCACCCGCTTTTTTCGCTTCGTCAGCTGCGTTTGCTGTAAATACTGCAACGCGAACTGTTTTACCTGTGCCATTTGGCAAAGACAACATACCACGAATGTTTTGGTCAGCCTTTGTTACGTCAATTCCCAAACGAATAGCAATTTCCAATGTTTCATCAAATTTCTTGGATGCATATTCACGTAAAACTTCAATCGCATCAGCCAAAGCATACACTTTGTCTGTGTCCAAGTTTTTCCAAGTTTGCTGTTTCTTTGTCAGTTTCATGATATTATTCCTCCACCTTTACGCCCATTGAACGGCATTGACCTGCAACGATATTCATAGCAGATTCAATGGCAGAGCAATTTAAGTCTGGCATTTTCGCTTCGGCAATTTCTTTGATTTGTGCCTTGGAAATTGTGCCAACAAAATCACGACCTGGTTTATGGGAACCGATTTTCAATTTCAATGCTTTTTTAATATAATATGATACAGGTGGCAATTTCATAATGAATTCGAAACTGCGATCTGTATAAACAGTGATAATACATGGAATTGGCATTCCAGGTTCTTTATCAGATGTTTTATCATTAAACTGTTTGCAGAATTCTGCGATATTTACACCAGCAGCACCCAACGCTGGACCAATTGGTGGCGCAGGATTCGCTTGTTTTGCAGGGACGACCAACTTGACCAATCCCTTAACTTCTTTTTTTGCCATTTTTCACTCCGTTTTTTTTCGTTTGTGTCGTGGTACGATATGGCGTATCTACCACGGGTTGCTGTGATTTTACTGCATTTTTTTCAGAAAACCACAAAAAACTTTATCTATTTCTTACCGCTCTATATTCTTCTAACATCTTGAACGCAGCAGCGATAACCTGTTCCCTATTTTGTTGAATACGTTGTTCTGTTTCTGGCGACAGTGTAAAACGCTTTGCCATCTTTTCAACAAAATCCAAAGAACATTTAACTTCTAACTTTCCGTCTTTTGTTCTTATTATCTGAACACCACTCATTTTTTTACCTCTCATGGAACACGATTACCTTGTTCCCAAGCTCTTGCCAGGCACGTATTTGATTTTTTCTCGCCTTGTCCCAGCACTTTTCCAAATACGCATGATATTCTGTCGGTATCTGCATTCTTTCTTTTACAAGACTATCAGAAAACGACAGAAATTTTTGCATCTTATACCCTTTCTACCTGACTGAATTCCAGTTCCATACTTGTTTCACGACCAAATACCAGAACAGTTACAGTCATTTTTTGTTTTACATTGTCAACTTCGGATGCAACACCATTAAAGCCAGCAAATGGACCATCAATAACGTGTACTTCTTGACCAACTTCGTACATAACATCATCTGCAACAACAGAACCTTCTTCGACCTGTTTCAACAGACGGCGCGCTTCTTCTTCGCTGACTGCGATTGGTTTGTTTTTCGCACCCAAGAACATTACAACCTGAGGAATTTGTTTAACCAATGTAAATGTTTCATTGTTCATAGCCATTTGAACAACAATATAGCCTGGGAAAAACTTTTTTTCTGTTTTTACACGTTTTCCAGCCTTAATTTCTGTAACTTCGCGTGTTGGAACCAAGATTTCCCCAAACAACGCGTTCAAACGACGCTTGTCAATCTGTTCACGCAAGCCACGCGCAACCTTGTCTTCGCACCCAGTATGAACATTTACAACAAACCATTGCATTTTTTCTTCCATTTGCACTTCCTTTTCCTTAGAAAATCCAGCCTACGATTGCGTTTAAAATACTATCAACGACAAAAAAGAACAATGTCGCCAGACCAGAAAATACCAATATTCTGATAGTTGCACTAATAACATCGTCGCGTGTTGGCCATACGATTTTAAACCATTCACTGCGAACAGACTTTAAAAATTCAAGTATTTTCTTCATAAAAAACTGCCTAAATTACGTAATTTATTTCAACTATTATTTTGGCAGGGGCAGAAGGAATCGAACCCTCATCCGCGGTTTTGGAGACCGATATTCTACCGTTGAACTATGCCCCTTTGAACATACTTATACCCGTCTGATGTACCGCATGCCAACACAATAGTCTGTGACACAATAGCACACGTATACAAAAAATCAAGCGGAAATATTATAATATTTTTCACAAATCCACGCAAGAAAATTTTTACACATAAACTTTTTCATTTACTGGACTAATTTTGTAAAATTTTACTTGCGCGACATATATATTTTTTTCTACAATCATTTTAATCTAAGGGAGAGGAATCCGTGCAAAACAGCATAAAACCGCCAATTTTATTGTCTAGATTATTGACTTTTATATTAGCCACATCACTGGTTGTGCTGGGTACGCTGGGTTTTACGATATATAAAATGTTTCCTTTGAATCGTCCGCAGATATTCTTTTTAACAACAACACTTGCAGACAACCAGGATGTAAAACTGGTAGAAATGCAACCAGTCAGCGAAAATCTTGAACATTACAAGAAAACATTCGTTCAAGAATACATCAGATACAGAAATGAAATTATAGCAAATTCTTTGGAAATGCATAAAAAATGGAATGCTACAAATGGAATTGTTCGCACAATTTCTTCAGATAATGTATATGCAGACTTTGCTAAAACAGCTCTGTTTAACGATATTATGAGTAACAAGGTTCCGAATATACCAGTACAATGCGCGGTCAGTTTTTATGGGACTCCTATGCTCTTGCTGAACAACAAAGATAAAACCGCAGATACTTACCAGACACAAATTAGATATATTTGTGAAGATAATACTGGACTGATAGGTAAAAAAGATTATACAATAAGCATAAAGTTATCAGCACAAGAAGGAACAAAAATAAGATGGGCTGACCGTATTGAAAACCCACTGGGGCTGAAGGTAACTGAATACACGGTTACATCAGAAAACGGCGATCCATTGGATACGGGATTCTTGGCGATAAAATAAACATAGGAAAGGATTGGTACAATGTTTGCAAGAAAGTTCGGTTTTAATTTAACAATATTTTGTTTGATGGGTTTGTTATCTTTACCTGCGTATACTAATGAATACGGCGTACAAAACGCTTGGGACAATCCAACTGCAAATATGGCGGCCGGCAGTACAAAACCAGGATATGCACAATTATCTTGGTCCGAAGGTAGCGTATTACCTATCAAACTTCGCAATGGGATGGTAACAATGGTAACATTGCCAAATGGTGAACAGCTTGCTGACGCGATTGTAGGAAATGACGGACTGTTTGAAATACAAGCAGCTCAGGGCAACAGAACTATGTTTTTATCTCCTAAATCAGATAACCAAGGCGCAGATACTAATTTAATCGTTACTGGCGCTTCTGGAAATAAGTATATATTCTATTTGCGTGGGGAACCATCTAACTCTAGTGAAATTACATATTCTCAGGTTGATATTGTATTAGATGGTAATGGTG
>JAZOUE010000160.1:0-3384 GCA_045658045.1 Candidatus Enterousia sp. | reverse complement strand
CATTATACCATATATAGGCGCATTTTAAAAATAAAAAATCCCCAAATGGGGATTTTAAATCTGGTGGCCCTGGTCGGACTCGAACCGACACTCCTTGCAGAACTTGATTTTGAGTCAAGCGCGTCTACCAATTCCGCCACGGGGCCGTGGCATTCGAAAACCGATTAAGCGGCTTTCTTTGCTTCAACTTTTTTTACCAAGCGTGCGCTGCGGTTTGCCTTGTGTACAGGTTTTTTCGCAGGTGCAGCTGGTTTGCCAGCTTTCTTTTCAATGGCTTTTTTAATCGCAGCCATTTCATCTGTCAAACGTGATACTGGTTTCGCCATTACATATGCATCCAAACCGCCATGCTTGGTCAATGTGCGCAAACCAGCAGTTGAAATGCGTAATGAAAAATCACGTCCCAAAATATCACTGTGGAACTTTAATGTTTGAAGATTTGGCAAGAATGTACGTTTTGTACGACGATGAGAGTGGGAAACATTCATCCCAACTTCTGTTTTCTTACCTGTAACTTTACATACACGTGGCATAATACTTATCCTTAAATTATTATATAGCGGACTAAATTTATAATAAAAATATAGAAAAGTCAAGCGTTCTTTTAATATTTTTTATATATGCGTGTTATGTTCGGGCGACAACAGGTCTGTTATTACCTTGGCAGGCGTAAATGTTGTGGCCGGAACCGATACGAAAACCGTGTTCCACTTTGACATTGCACCGTTCCACAGGCCTGGTCTTTCCATGGCGCGCAGTGGCTGACCATTCTTGGACTTTTCAGATATAAATCCAGTCGCAGGGTCAATAAATTCTGTTAAATCAAATTTAGTTCCGTTGTTTTTATATGGCATACATACAATGTCCACAGGGTTAAAGAACTGACCATCATGCAAGATGTGTTTGTTTTCGTCTGATATTTGACCCGGTTCAACGATTTGCAGGCTGATTGTGCCGTCTGAATTTTGTGTCCAGAATGGGCCACCACCAGGTGCGCCAGTATTGCGAACCATACCGCATACACGCAATGGGCGGTTTAAAATATCGCGAATTTTATCGGGGGTAAAGTTTTTAATACCCAAGTTTTGTGATATAAACAGGCTGATTTCGTCCATGTCTGCATCGCTGTTGTCAATGTCGCGAATGTATTTGAATATTTTCTGTTGCAGTTTTATTGCCAAGCCTGCCAATGCTTTTTTATGTCTGATTGTGTCTGTGCGGTTTGATGCTGGGCATACATTGTCTATATTTTTAATAAAGATAATATTAGCATCCAAATCATTCAGGTTTTCAATTAATGCGCCATGACCAGACGGGCGAAATAACAGCGTGCCGTCTGAATTACGAAACGGCGTGTTGTCTGGGTTGACTGCAATCGTATCTGTCTGAGATTTCTGGGTGGACAGGCTGATATTATACTTTGTATTAAATTGCGCTTCGTATTCTGGAATAATATTTGCCAACAGTTCTTGGAATCCAGATATATGTTCTGGAGACACGGTAAAGTGTATATTTACAGTGTTCTTAGATTTTGCATATTGTGCGCCTTCGGCCAAGTGTTCTGCCACAGCGGTTATGCCGTTGTTGTTATCGTGGTGGAACTTTAATAACCCCTTGGGCAGGTTGCCATAGTTTAATCCGCGTTTCGTTACAATACATTCAATAATGTCGTGGTCTGTGGGGTTTTCTGGCAGGTGTTTTATCAGGTCTTGATAAAACGCAAATTCTGTAAGATTATCGATGACCGTTTGGCTGACTTTATTATGTGTGCCAGATTGCAGGTATTCGAACAGGTCTTTGAACATACGGGTTGCAGCGCCTGATGCGGGTACAAACTTTACAATTTTATAATTGTCTGCGTTTGCGTCAAAAAAATCCGCGTATTCATCAGACAGCATTTCCATAACACCATTGTCAATCACAGCTGCAGATTTAATATCTATATATGGAAAACCATGTTGAAAGTCTGTCATCTGTTGCGTTACATTATCAATATTCAGTCCGTGTTCTGTGATTTGTTTTATATCTGAATCTGTGAATTGTGTCATTTTATACCTTCCTTGTTGGGCTGATTTTAGAACAAAAAATAGGACTGCGCAAGGGTTGGTATTCGTTCCTGTGTCTTGACAGGGGATTTTGTGGCACTATATATACCACAGAAATAAAAACAGATTACAAGGAGCATTCTTATGAATCCAGATGATTTACAAGAAACACCACAACAGGCCATCGCAAAATACACAACAGACTTTACCAAGTTGGCTGCAGATGGAAAATTAGACCCTGTGATTGGGCGTGATGAAGAAATTCGCCGCACAATTCAAGTGCTAAGCCGTCGTACAAAAAACAACCCTGTGCTGATTGGTAATCCGGGGGTTGGTAAAACCGCAATCGTAGAAGGATTGGCAACACGTATTATTTCTGGTGATGTGCCAGAAAACCTGCTGAAAAAGCAGTTGTTGTCGCTGGATATGGGTGCGCTGATGGCAGGCGCATCATATCGCGGGCAATTCGAAGGTCGCTTGAAAGCGATATTAAAGGCAGTCAAAGATGCAGATGGTAAAATCATCTTGTTTATTGATGAATTACACACACTGGTCGGGGCAGGCAAGGGCGAAGGCAGTATGGACGCTGCGAACCTGTTAAAGCCAATGTTGGCACGTGGTGAACTGCACTGTTTGGGTGCGACGACATTGGATGAATATCGCCAATATATTGAAAAAGACCCGGCATTGGCGCGTCGTTTTCAACCTGTATATGTTGATGAACCAACAGTTGACGATACTATTTCAATCTTGCGTGGTTTAAAAGAAAAATACGAAGGGCATCATGGTGTTCGTATTGCAGACGCTGCGCTGGTATCTGCGGTTAAATTATCGAATCGATATATCACAGACAGATTCTTGCCAGACAAGGCAATTGACTTGATTGACGAAGCGGCTGCGCGCGTTCGTATTGAAATCGCGTCAAAGCCTGAAAAGCTGGACGAAGTTGACAGACATCTGGTACAACTTAAAATCGAACAGCAGGCATTAAAGAAAGAAAAAGATGACGAATCCAAAAAACGTTTGGCAGATTTGGAAAATATTATTAAATCGGTTGAGGCAGAATCTCGTGAACTGACCGCCCAATGGCAGGCAGAACAGCAGAAAATGCGTGGTCTGTCTGATGCAATGGCAGCGCTGGACGCGGCCAAGGCCGAAGTTGCAACTGCGATGCGTAATGGCGATTATGAAAAAGCGTCTGCGCTGCAATATGGTAAAATCCCAGAACTGGAAGAAAAAATCGCAAAAATGAATGCGGATGCCAAAGAATACAAAACTGTTCTGCCAGAACATATCGCCGCCGTGGTCAGCAAATGGACAGGTGTTCCAGCAGACAGAT
>JAZOUE010000159.1:0-10067 GCA_045658045.1 Candidatus Enterousia sp. | reverse complement strand
CTGGGTGAACGTGATGATATCAAGTCGTCATACTTTATGGAAGAAGCGGCCAGTGAATTTGATATCCAGGGCCTGGAAATAGATTATGCGGTTGTCGGCTGGGACGCAGATTACAGATATGTTGACGGCAAATTTGAATATTTCAAACCCAGTGGTTCGCGTTGGCTATCAATCAACCAAGAAGACAAGAGACGTTATCTTAAAAACGCATATCGTGTGTTGTTGACCCGCGCCCGTGAAGGTTTTGTAATATTCGTCCCGCGCGGCGACGCATCAGACGCCACCCGCCAACCAAAATTCTATGACGAACTGTGGCAATACCTAACCGACATTGGCGTGGAGGAGTTGTAGTGGTATCTGGCAAGTAATATCATTATATGTGCTATGGATTGAAATTTTATTATTTTGCGCTATAATAAAAACGTATAAAAGGATGTCAGATGAAAAAAATATTTGCTATATCAAAAAAAATTTGCGAATTGTCTGATTATACAACATCAAATTTACGTCTGCAAAAGCAATTATATATAGCGCAAGTTTTATCGTTGGGAGTAAGAAATAAACCTTTGTTTCCGGAAGAGTTGCAAGCTTGGAAATACGGCCCAGTATCCCCAGAAGTATACAATAGGTTAAGGGTTTTTGGGCGACATCATGTTAGTTCAATGGCATTTAATGATGTTAATGATGCTTTAACTAAGGATGAAAAGGATTTTATAACAGCTGTTGTTAATTCAACTAAATTATTAGAAGATTGGCAATTGGTTGGATTGACGCATAGAGACGGCACCGCCTGGTCTATTACTTTCCGTAATAGACCTTATCAAGCCATACCCACAGATGCAATGAAACAAGAATACGCGTGTTTGTGGAGTCAAAATAATGCCTAAATATTCAAATATTGCTTCTATTGTCAGGCAAGAGGCCTCGGAGATTAAAGAGGACAGAGTCAAATATTTACGTTTGTCGGAAAGTGAATATAGTGATTTGATGCGCGGCTTTGAGTACGACAAACATAAAGAAGAACATATGTATAGACGTAAATTGTCAGAAACATTGAAATGGGTGTCTATATCGTGGTTGATTTTTACGGGTGGAGTAGTTATATGCGTAGGATTTAGGTGGTTTAACCTATCTGATAATGTGATTACAAGTTTTATACTTGGTTCATTGGTTGAAGTTTTTGGTTTGTGGACGATATCGCTAAAGTATTTTTATAGGAATGGATAAAGCGCATTGTAAAAAACGTGGCCAATTGACCACGTTTTTCATTATGTAGCATATTTATAACTATATCAATGTTCCCTGTGCACGGGTGCGTGTTAGTTTGCTGTGCGCCAATATGTCCTGAATGTTGGCATTTTGGTCACGCAATGCGTAAAAATTGCTGCCAGTCAATAACACATACGACCACTCACAGCCCATACGTTCTGATTCAGGCAATTCATTTATCTTAGCCACCCAGTCAACTGCACTGGTTTCTTTACTACACACATCGGCGGTTTTTGCCCGGTCATCACCTTTGGTTTCTACGACATACATTTTATTGCCGATTTTTACCATAAAGTCCGGATGATAGGTTCCTAACATGCCGTCCTGGCGTAAATAACGCAGGTGTGCAAACGTATGCTTGTGTTCGTCAATTTTTATCAGACGTTCAACGGCACTGTCCTCATCACAATATTCCAGAAAATCTTTTTCCAGTTTTGTTGTTGACGGATAGAACGTTTTTTCATAAATCGACTTTTTTATATCCAATGCAAAGTTTTCACGCCCAAACATAGTCTCTACTTGCGAGAACCAATGTTTTTCCACAACTGCCTCGGCCACATCGATTCTGGTGTGCATTTCATAAACCGCCTTGGACAATTCTGTCAGGGTGTGTTGCAATATTTGCCCATTTGACAATATCAGCACACGCCAATTCCCGTCCACCAATGGGTCAAATTCCTGGCCGAACAGACGTGTCCGGATATACTTGTCGATGGTTCGCATTAACAACGCCTGGTCAATCTGCATCAGTGGCAGTTCGGCTTTATGCCCCTTGCTGCTCATCTTAGCCATATTCACAATAATTGTGTTCAGCATTTTTTGCAGATATTCATTGTATGACTTAGCATTAAATATATCTCCACGCACCCTGTATTCGCCAAAGCGGGTTTTTACCTGCATTTCAACCCCAACGAACCGTTCATCATTGTCATTTGGTACCAATTTTTTCAAATCGTCCAATCTTGCCCCGTCCCATTGGTTCATGCTTTCAACAGATATAACATCGCCCGACATAGTTTCTTCTTTGTCTTTTACAATGCGTGGCCAAAACAAATTCAATTCTGCAAAGTTCGGTTTCAAACCAACAGAAATCATATCACCCAACGCCTTGCCTTTGCCACCAGGACGGGTTGCAGGTTCTTCAACCAACAAACTTTTGTCCAGGTCATCATAGAATTTTTCAAATGCTGGGTGTTCAATAACAAACAAAGTGTCCAGATAATTAACCGGCTGTTGTTTCAGGTCGTATATGTTATGTCTGTTTTCTGCTTTGCTGTCTTGGAATTCAGGTTCACGCCACATTAAACGCAAACCACGTCCCAAAACCTGTTCCAACAATATTGGTGCCTCGGATGAACGCAGGGGCACAATAACGCAAATACTGTTAACATCAAACCCCTCACGCAACATCATAACACTGACAACAACCTTGGGCTTGTCAGACTTGTCCATGTTAAATAACTGCTGTTTTGTTTGTTCCCATTCATCTGGTGGGATTTCACCTTTGCGGTTGGAATCAATACGCATAATATCGTCTTCGGCCAATCCCTCGGACCGCAGAAAGTCCACCACAAACGGCGACACATCTGTATCTTCGCAGACGACCAACATTTTTGGCGATTTTTTGGCGTTAAAGTTCTCAAAATCTTCACGCAATATATTTAAACGTGATAGCCCAGCACGCAACATTAAACGTTGCCCCTCGGACAGGCCGATTACCTGTTTGCCCTCACGCACGGCCTTGAATTCAATTTCTGCATTAGACAACGCCCCCAATTCCTTACGCTTGTCCAGAATAAAGGTTTTAACAAAACCGGCTTTCATCGCAGTCGCCAATTCAAAATTGGTCACAATGTGCGGAAAAAAGTGTTTGGTTCTGTTCTTGCCACCGCCCGTCACAATATACGGGGTCGCAGAAAAGTCGATTTGAATAAAACTGTTGCCCTTGGGTTCTGCAATAGTATTCAATGCACGTTGCCACTCAACCTCGGCCACGATGCCGTTCGATTTACTTTCGTGGATATGGTGTGCTTCGTCATTAAATACACACAGGTCTGGCAAACCCGCTAGATATTCAATTACACCACCACGCAGGTATTTTGCATCCAGCGCATCCAATGCATTACCGCTGGCAACACCCGGTGTCACAGGCAGGATTTCGGATGCCATATTTTGTGTGTCCCCAAAGTCAAAACCCATAATTTGGGTTTCTGATTCACCATCCGGCGTATCTTCATTCAATTTATGCCAGTTCGTTATCGCAATTATGCCACCGCCAGTTGTTTTGTTGCCGATTTCCTTTTTATCCGTCACTGCATTTTGAATAAATGAAAATACATCCTGGCGGTATTTTTCAGGCACAAACAGTTCCTGGTTGCTTTTCAGGTCGGACGTTTCAAAATCACGCCGTCCAATTGCGATTTCTTTACCACGAAACGCATCCAGCAGACGTTCGTATACAATCAGCCCCGGTGCAATTAACAGAAAGTTCTTGGTATATTTTACGCCATTACTGGTTTGATATTTAGCATTCAAATACTGCCATATCAACAACGCATTCAGCACCCACGTTTTACCCGTGCCAGTCGCCATTTTAACGCAATACTTTGGATATCGATATTTGTCGGCGGTTATAACGTCTGTAAAGTTCTGGTCAACATAGGACGTATCTGTCACATTGGACAGGTGTGCATACATATCAACCACAGAATTGGACTTTAAAACCTCGTGCACATATATTGCGTTCAAAATCGCCTGACGTTGGCCATCGTGAAAATTGCGGTCACGCACATCACAGAATGATGGTTCGAACCAATACCGCAACAGGTCGGCAGTTATTGGCGATACAGCGGCCAAAAAACGCCCATTTTCCCATTCGGCATTTACCAGTTCGGTTAAACCCTTGGCGAATTTTAATGGAATATCACGTGTTCCAGAATTTGTTGGTGATGCCATTATGCTACCTCCTCGACAACCATTGATTCAAACCCGAATACGTCCACGGCCTTGACACAAATCTTGCGTTTGCCTGGGTGCGCTGGGGTGATAATTTCGGCATTGTGCACCACACGCACGGCATTTCCGTCATTTGCGGTGTTTTCACGGTAATCCTGCCATACTGAACGGAAAGTTTGCCCGTCATAATCCGGGTCAATCGACCAATATTCAATCAAATCTAATGGACGTTCTGCCATGACCTGTTGAACCTTTGCCTTGGCTTTATCGTCCAATGGCAAACTGTCTGGTGATAACAGCACATAATTATCCAACTCAACGGTTATCTTAACCTTGCCATCTTCATTGGCCGGCACAACCAACGGCCGTTTAATGGTTAAATATTGCAGGGACGAGAATGTTATTTTCCCGCTGTTAACCAGGTCTGCATACCCCTTTTTCCGCAACATATCCAACAAATCCGGTGGAATAACCAAGACTTCGCATTCAGATTTATTCAGTCCTTGAATAGTGGCACCAATATCAAACGCAAAATTCCAGCCCAAAACAACAACCTTGTTCCAACCGCCCATATATGATTCACGCAGTTCCAGTGCACGTTTAACCGTGTTTGCATTGGTCACCTTGTTCGGACTGTCCACATAAACCAGGGTGCTGCTATTGCGAATATGCCCCAGGTTGGATGGTGCATCCGCCACATCAAACGGTAATGCGCCATACAACCCCATAACAACACGTGCCAGGTCGGACACACGGCGGAATTGTTTATCGGACAGGAATGCCTCACGCGAATAATCACCAATACTGTGATACAGGAACGGCTTGCAATCCGGAATATCAATCAGTCGTTTACGCATAATCATACATGACGGCTTGCCCAAGTCAGATGTTATCCAACGCCGTCCCAACTTTTCGGCAACCGCCGCAGTCGTTCCCGACCCACCAAAGAAATCCGCCACAATAGAGTTTTCATTGGATGATGCCTTGATTATCCGTTCCAATAATTTCTCCGGCTTTTGTGTTGCATAATCAACTATTTCATTATGAGAATAACCAATTCCCGCTATGTCTATCCACCAATCTTCAACCAGTTTTCCCCTCGCATCCAATTCTTTTATTTTTTCCTCCGGTGTATTTCCTGTAAAAGAGGTTTTACCAGACGATGCTGTAGATTTTTTATATGCGATTCTACATGCTTCTGTGTTAAAAATTCTTTGGTTATTATTTTTACAATACATATATATCACATCGTGTTTTCTGGTAAAATTTCTTGTCGTTTGGGATGGCCCTGTATAACACCATACAATTTCATTAACGAAATTTTCTTTTCCAAAAATATCGTCTAAAATCACTTTCAAATAATGCCCTGCATGCCAGTCGCAGTGAACATAAATTGACCCCTGGTCGGATAACAATTCTTTCATCAATGCAAGACGAGGATACAACATTTTCAGATACGATATTGTGCCGTCTGACCATGTGTCCGAATATGCAAATTGTTCCAACACCGTTGGTTTTTGTTCCACATCCCCATTGGGCAGTGTTATTTTTGTTCGATAGTCCGCCTTGCTATCAAACGGGGGGTCAATGTATATCAGGTCTATTTTACCACGCATACTGGGCAGCCCAGTTGCCGGGTCGCCGGTCAATAATGCCTGCATCGCAAACAGGTTGTCGCCGTTTATCAAACGATTAAACCAACCATCTGTTTCACAATATTCTGCGCTGGTGTTATCGGGTGGACAACATGCACGAATTGTGCCACGAAACAAACCACTTTCATCACGGGCGGGCAGAACATATTCATTTGTTTGCAACATCATTTTGTTATCAGATTGTGCACGTTGTAATATTTTCTCAACTTCACGCCTGCCGTGCGCAACAACATCCGGCAGCATTTCAATCAATGATTTTGGCATTACTTTCATCCTTCGCTTGTAAGCGGCTTTCAAACGGATGTCTCTTTGCCCCAAATGTGAAAACTTGCATAAACCTCTTGAAATAAAGGCGTTTTTTGTGTAATAGTGTGAATGCGGCAATCAAGGGTCCGTTTGACTGCATATATACCGATTTAATGTTCGCGGACTGACATTTAACATCTGCGAAACTCTTCTTTTAGACATGCCTGTAAATAACAATTCTTTAGCATATTCGCATTTGCCATCCATTTTATGATGGGAATTTTTGCTGCCTAATTGTCGTCCCAATTTTATGCCGGCATCTTTTCGACGACATAATGCTTCTTTGGTGCGCTGGGCAATCATATCACGTTCTATTTCTGCCGCCATACCAAACGCAAAGGCCAATACTTTGCTTTGAATTGAATTGTCCAGGGTATAACCATCTTTCACGCTGTAAACACGCACATCACGTTTTAATAAAAATTCTAATATACGAAACAGCATGAATAATCGCCGTCCAAAACGTGATAATTCTGATATGATGACAACATCCCCAGGAACAACAGATTGCATCAGTAACCCCAATGCGCGCTGTTCCGGTTCTTTAGTGCCAGATATGCCCGCATCTTCGATATATTTATCAATGCAAAGCCCCAATGCGCTGGCCTTAGATTCAATGCCCAGTTTTTGATTTTCACAGTCCTGTTTGTCGGTCGAAACCCGAATATAACCATATATCACAATAAACTCCTTTGGTTTATTGTTCTATATGCCGTAGATTTCATTTTATTCAAGTAAATATAGGAACTTCGTGTAAAGTTTGTTTGGAAAAATATTTTCTTGACAGGAAAAATTATATCGTATATATTCCCGACAACAAGGTCGAAGAAAAGGCATCTTTGTTCTGGGTTGCGCATGTGCGTTGACCTGCGGCTGGGATCACCAGTTGGTTTAAAAGTCTGTGTATGTGAATGTCGAATAACGATGTGCGTATACAGGCGCGATAGCACAGATGCGATGCTATCGCGAAAATAGAGTAAGGCGAAAGTTTTCCATCACCTTGCATCGTTAATCCTTTATCAGATGCCCCTGAGATATGACGAAATGGGTCGCATATCAAGATGGGATAAAGGAAAAAAAGACGATGGCAAAACAGAATTTTTTTGCGAAAAATGGAAAATTGTTGCTCAAATTGATTTGGTTAATTGTTAGGGTCATCGCGTGGCTGCTAACAATTAACGAGTAACTAGTCTTCTCTATGTCTTTTTTGAACCCAAAGGCGGGTATAATGATGATAAATGAAACATTGCGTTTAATACGAATAATACATGATTTGTCGTTAACAGATTTGGCAAAACAGTTAGGAATATCTGTTGGTCAACTGTCAAAAATAGAGAATGGTAATGCCACGCCAAGTTTAGAATTGATAGAAAAATATGCTTTCATATTTAAAACAACCAGTTCTGCTTTGTTACTTTTTGCAGAGAATTTAGATACAGAAAAAAAACGCAGCAAAGTCAAAATATCCATAAGAAACAAAATGTTCAAATTGTTACAGATGTTGGGTGACTATAAAGATGACAAAGAAAATAGAAAAAAAACCTCTAGAGCAAAGCCCGCTATATAATCTGTCCAGCAAAGCGAAACTATCTCATTTGTTGGGTTGTCGCACACAGTTTCTGCATAATTTTCGAAACAGCAGACAACAGTACAATATATTCAAAATCAAGAAAAAAAACGCGACAGAGAAAAGACCTGTAGAAGACCCTAATATTTTTCTAAAACGTCTGCATTCTAAATTAAAAAAACTTATCACCGAGATTCAAACTCCGGATTATTTACATTCTGGGACAAAAGGAAAAAGTCATATAACAAATGCACAAAGCCACATTGCAGCTAAATATTGTGTTACGTTAGATTTGAAATCTTTTTATCAAAATGCACGCAAGACTTTTTTGCGTTACATGTTCCATACCGTATTTCAAATGCCTGACGATATCGCATACTGTGTGGCAGATATCGCAACAATTCCGTATACCCAATCATATGAACATAATTCATATTTTTCAACAGGATCTCCTTTAAGCCAAATTTTAATTTTCTGGTGCTATAAAGGTACGTTTGATTATATTGACAGGTTGGCCAGAGAAAAGGGTATAATATTTACATTATATGTAGATGATATGACTTTTTCATCTACCAAACCAATACCAAAAAAGTTTATCAAGTCTGTTGAAAGGCGACTGGGAAAAGTGTGTTTACAACTAAATAACAAAAAAACAAAGTGGTATTATCCTGAAAACTTCAAAATAGTAACAGGTTGTGCGATTAAAAATGGAACTATGAAAGTAAAAAATTGCAAAAGAGAAGAAATTATCATCAAGTTAAAACAAAATGATAATTCATCTAAGGCAATAGCGTCTATTGTTGGAAAAATATCATCGCAACAACAAATAGAGCCAAATATTATGAATACTTCTAAGCAACAGCTAATTGCTATGCGCAGAAAATCAAATAAAAAAGATAATATATAAAATATTACACTTTTATTTCACTAGCCATTCTATTTTTTGTTGGCATTGTTGTATTAAAAAAAACAAGATGCTCAACATGACAACGACAAATAAGCAACACAGATTCTACGACGCGCTCATGATTTGATCAATGTGTTTTTATCCAACATCAGTGGCACATTTTTAAAATTGTTCTGTAGTGTAGTATGCAGGACGAGGCCGTTTGGAGTGTTTACAACCCTGGGTTGAAAAACGGTGGTCCGGGTCCTTCTGTTTTTTACGAACTGCACCAATCCGTCATCCTGATATGATGAAATCACAAACCGTTCCGCATTATAGATAGATTGTTCATTTATCCTGGAAACCAAACGCTGTGCATGTTTCCAATGTTTTGATATTTGCCCCCGAGTTATTGTGCCAGGTTGAATCTTCGTATAATCATTAAATCCTGGTTGATATACTTCGGGCTGTGTAACAGGTTTGGGATTTATTCTCAAAAATGTCCCGGGATCTAATACAATGCCAAAGGGCTGATACATAGGTGGAATTGTGTCATTTAGGCACAGATAATGTGCTGGGAAGTCGCATGTTATAAATGGTATTTCACTAAAGTTATAAGTTAAGTGCCAGTCATATGCATATATCATATTTGCTATATGTTTCGCCTGTTCCAGATTACGTTGCCTTAAATTAAATTTAAGTTCTGTGGATTTAGGGTCAACATTATGTCCTAACATTTGTAAAGATAATAAATCATATTCGTTACGCTTTGGCGACAATGCAAATATTATTGCCAACCAGGTTGAAAAATAATATCTGTCCTTCGGTGATATGGGGCCATGTTTAAAACCCTCTAAAAATTGTTTTAAACAAGGTTCCAAAGCTTTTAGATGTTCTATCAAATAGGTATTGTTGCCTTTAGCGTCTAATTTATCCCATCCCGGCTCAAAGCAAATGCGTTTGGTTGGTGCTTCAAACCAACGGTCTTCCTTGCGATCATAAACATGCAACTTTTTGGTGCTTGGATCAATAAATCTGCGCAAATAGACTTGTGGCACAAAATGATCCTTGCAGTCCGGTTGGGATAAAGGTTGTTCGCTTTTATTCATATTCTACTATGTAGGTATAAAAAATATAAAAACAATGTCTATTTCACTAGCTATTCCAGTTTTTGTTGGCATTGTTGTGTTGAAAAACAAGAGGTACAACATGACAACGATAAACAAGCAACACGGATTCTATGGTGCGCTGGCGGCGCACTATGACAGCCCAGACCACCGAAACGCAATCTGGGACGTGACGGTCAAACGTCTGGGCCAGATTTGCCCCGAAAAGTCCGCCGATGAAATCCTGGAATTTCTGAACGGTCGTGCCGGGCGACACCTGGCCGATGAAATATTCGACGGTCCCGGCACCCTGAGTTATGGGG
>JAZOUE010000158.1:0-2187 GCA_045658045.1 Candidatus Enterousia sp. | reverse complement strand
CAGTGCATTACGCAGTTCAATTCCGTTTATTCCATTGATTGGTGCGACATAAATATCAGTTGTTTGACCTGTGAACATTGGTTGAAATCCACATGATGTCATCAGGGTCAGTGCCAAAATAATTAAAAACTTTTTCATATCATCCCCAGATTTTCTGTTGCAATTTATTTGTATATTACCTAGACTTTTAATAAATCGCAAGAGGGAATGATGAATATTTTTATCATGATATTGGTTGCCTTGTTCATGGCGGGTGTCTATATGTTTGACAGCCCCAGTCAAAAGATTGAACAACACGCTACAGAAACAGCGATAAGTATGTCAGATATGCGTGTTATTGCCCAGTGTGCAACTGCGATGCATAATGCACAAATAAACGGCTTTGATTTCGAAGATGTTTGTGTTGAACAGAATGGTATTGTCAGTCAGTTTGTATGTCTAAACGAATCTATGAAGGTAACAGGGTGTGAAAATCAATCGTCCAAGAAAAAGATATATCACTATGTTGTTACATCAACTGCCCAGATTGATACAGCATACTATAACGATATGATGGATATATTGGAGCGTTATTTTTCAGATTCTGGCACATTTGGATTATTGCAAGACAATTACATAATATCTGGCGGCACTGTGACCAAGCGTATTATTCCGAACGCGATTATTAAAGAAATGAAATTGCAGGATGGTCAGTTGGTATATTTGACTCAATTTGAAGTTCCGGAAACATCTGCGGAATTTTCTGCTGTGGATACTGGCGAAGATATTATATGCCCTGTGGGAACGGCCAAGACATATCGTTTCGGTCGCTGGCAGTGTATCGGGTATAATGTAAAGACTAACTGTGGTGGCGATATGGTCTGGGATTCTGACTTAGAAGAATGTGTTGCTGATGAATCCAGGCGTCCCTTGTGTTCTGGGAATCAAAACGCTGTAATGGTTGATGATGTGTGGGAATGCATCAGTCCGTTCCCAGAAAAAGTATGTCCAAATAATATGATTGCGCGCTTGAATTACAACACATTGGAATGGGAGTGTGTGGTTGAACCAGGGGCTGTATCTGATACCAAGAAATGTGAAAATGTTTTGTCTGCTGGGCGATACAGTACTGGTACAACCTTGCGAATTCCGCAAACATCATGTACAGATTGCGAGCGTTTAATAACAGACCCAGAAACATGTGCATCGTATTGTGTGCCAGATCCATCAAAAATGAATAACGCCAGCTGTTATCCAAACGCATCATCATGCGCCGGGACATCGCGTGCAATATATTTTGGTTTCCCAAATATCAGTTATGTAAATAATGTCACGGATGTTGCCGGTATTTCTGTGCCGTTGGATAAACAGCATTCGCAAAACAGAAAGTTTAATTGTCTTGATTGTGGTGCCGGTCAAATTGATGCGGAAAAATCCCGCCCACCATATGTTGCGGTATGTAAATAATATATTTTGCAATTAAAAAAATCCCCCAGACGGGGGATTTGTTATTTATCGTTGGAATTCTGCACGTAATTTTTCCAGTTTTTGTTTTATTTGCATTTGGTTAAAAATAACATTGTGCAAATCCACTTCGTATGGATAAATTGCATCTGTTTTGCCAACTGCGTTAAAACTTAAACCAACCCTGTGTTCTTGGATTTTTCTTTCCAAGTCTGCAACTTTGTCTGTTGCTGCCAACAATTCCTGCTCTAACGCATTTATCTGTTGTTTAATATTAATGTTGTTCATTATAAATCCTCTTTTTTGTTTTTCTAACTGGCAATATAATACATAAAAATCATTTGTCAAGTCTTTTTGTGGTTGTGAATTTTGGTTAAATATGTTAAGATTATTATGTTGACAGGTGTTCTGTCAATGGGCTTAAGAACCCATGTAGGGCGTCCGAATTGGACGATAAAATCCAACCATCACAATGGTTGGAGTGTGTGGAATATACCGAATAACACACGCAATTCTCTACATTGTTCTTAAACTCCAACCACTTGAATAATTTCGGTGGTTTTTTGTTTAACAAAGATGGGGGAATTTATGCGGGGGATTGTTTTATTTCTGTGTTTTTGTTTTCCGACCACGATATTCGCGGACATTCCATCAACCGCATATGTTAATGGGGTGGTATCAACACGTGTTGATACATCAGAATCTGCAAATCAGACAATGGCAGGCACATATAATGTTTCTGGT
>JAZOUE010000157.1:0-9699 GCA_045658045.1 Candidatus Enterousia sp. | reverse complement strand
ATTCTATTCTATAACGGTTTATAATATTTGTAAAGAAAATGCGTGATAAATTATTCCCCCAACGGGGATGAGATAGAACTAAAAAATACAAAATTCAATGTCATATCACGATAAATTATGGAATAAATGTTTGTTAATATCAAGGATAAATAACGATAAGATTTTACTTGTTTTTTTTTTGTGCATAATAGAAAGAATGGGAGTGTTGTTTTGAATAAAAATATGGCTATTTCTGTTTTAGGTGTGATGGTTGCAGTTCCTGCAAAGGGTGCAATCCCATCAACAAAATATATTCAGGAAGCCATAAATAATATGTCTACTCCTGCGGGTTCTGTTATTACAGGTTATGGTTCTGTTGATGGGGTACAACCATATTTGTTGGCAGGTACAGGGGATGGCAGTGCTGGTTGGTTGTCGTACAGTGATTTAGTATCTGGACTAAGCGGTTATTTAAAAGGTTCACAGATTTCCGGTTACGGAATGGGTACTGGTTCAGAAGCTTCATATTTGCTGGCGGGCAGTAATACTACGGGTAGTCCATTTTTTGTTTCTGTATCTAACCTGGGCAGTAGAATTGGTGGTTACGGTTATTATAATGGTAATGGCAGTATGATTTTGGCAGGAAGTGGTTATGGTGAAGCAAAATGGATGTCCACGTATGGTTTGGCGGCTGGATTGGGAAGTCTGATTGGTAGTTATTTAACATATGTTCCAGGTTCAAAAGTGATGGATTATGGGAATATGTCAGCACAATCTTCTGGTGGTTATTTGTTGGTGGGAACTGGTACAGGCAGTGCTGGTTGGTTGGATTATTCACGGTTTGGTGCCGATATAGGGGGGTATATGACCGGAATAAAAGGGTCGGCGATATGGTGGGATACAACAACTGGGTCTGCTGCCTTTATTTTGGCAGGCAGTGAAACAGGAAAGTGGAGTAAAGCTTCGTGGTTGTCGTATGAAGATTTGGCATCTGGGTTAAGTCCATATCTGGGTGGTGGTGGCGGTGCATCTGTCCCGGCAGGTTCTGTTATTACAGGTTATGGTTCTGTTGATGGGGTACAACCATATTTGTTGGCAGGTACAGGGGATGGCAGTGCTGGTTGGATGTTGTGGTCAACATTGCTAACAGGTATTGGGGGGCCAATAAGTTCTCTGCTTAGTGGTTCTGTTATTCGTTTTACTGGTTCGACCAGTACAGGGGCATATGTTTTTGCTGGTGGTAGTTATGCTGGTACTGGGGCTTGGTTGTCATACAGTAATTTGGCGGCTGGATTGGGCAGCTACTTGGGTAGTTATATTCTAGGTAGTTTTGTGTCGGGTATTAATGGTTCTAATGTTTCTTGGTATGGTTCGTGGTCTTCTGCTTCGCATGTATTGGCAGGTACAGGCAGTGGTATTGCAGCATGGATGTCATACAATAATTTGGCGGCTGGATTGGGAAGTCTGATTGGTAGTTATATTCCAGGTAGTTATTTGTCAGGTATTCGTGGTTCTGTTGTTACAGGGTATGGTTCGATGTCTTATGCTTCTCATGTGTTGGTTGGGTCTGGCGGAAGTTCTGCAGCATATTGGATGTCGTATAGTGGTTTGGCGTCTGGGTTGGGAAGTTATTTAGGTGCTTATGTTATAGGTAGTTATTTGTCAGGTATTCGTGGTTCTGTTGTTACAGGGTATGGTTCGATGTCTTATGCTTCGCATGTGTTGGTTGGGTCTGGCGGAAGTTCTGCAGCACATTGGATGTCGTATTATGATTTAGCGTCTGGATTGGGTTCTGTTTTAGGGTCGAAGGTGGCTGGTTATGGCTACATATCTTCTGGTTCGTATCTGTTGGCTGGTTCTGGTAGTGGCAGCGCCGGTTGGATGTCGTATTATGATTTAGCGTCTGTATTGGGTTCTGTTTTAGGATCGCAGATAACAGGTTATCGTTATATTAGTGGCGGTAGTTTGATTTTAGCTGGTAATGGTGGCAGTGCTGGCTGGTTGTCGTATACTGCTTTAGCGCCTGGATTGGGTTCTTATATTGGTAGTTATATTTCAGGTTCTGCTGTTACAGGTTATGGGCGCATATCTTCCGGTTCGTATGTATTGGCTGGTTCTGGTAGCGGCAGTGCTGGTTGGATTGAAATGTCGGGATTAGGAAGTCAAATTAAATTTGAAGAAACTGCTACAGCAGCAGAATTGCAAGCAAATACAGGTACAATTTATTTTCCTGTTATACAAAGCGGCAAAGTTTATGGCGTTACAGCCAATGATTTTTATATATTGATGAATGCAGGACAATAAAAAAATAGGATGTGTTATGAAAATTTTAATTGTAAACTCTTTTCCTGATTATATGACGGTTCGTGATGAAGATATAAAATGGATTGAAGAAGATTTGGCTGGCAAAGCTGATGTTATCAATTTAGGTGATATTACAGATGAAATGACTAATAAAAAATATGATGCGATAGTGTCGTTTAATTGTGTAAATATTTTTCATCCTGAAATTGTAAAACTGCAAATAAATGCAGATAACGTCTTAAAAATATTAGAAAAAATTAAACCAGAAAATCGTGTTATTTATCATCGTGATAGGTATTTTAATGGAACTGAAGTTTTACAACAATGCGTGTTTGGTAAAATGTTAAGAACTCATAAAACCAGAGTGCTAATATCTATTCCCTGTTTTGAAAGAATTTGTAAGGAAACATTAAAGTCTATATTTACATTGATTATACCAGAAAATGTGGAAGCCGAATTTAATTATCAACAAGGATACACTGTCGTCCAGGCACGCAATCGACAGGTGTTCGAGAGTTTGGCTGGTGGTTTTGATTATACTTTGTTTGTAGATTCTGATGTTATATTGCCACAGCATTTATTGGTTAATTTGTTGCGCGCAAATGCGGATCTTGCAACAGGTTGGTATATAAAAAAGATTCCAAATGGGCCAAAAATTACTGAAATTTATGCGCGTAAACGATTTAATGAAGAATTTGAAAACGTTATGGAAGAAGAGCTTGTGCGATGGGCAGGTGGGACGCCTGTGCCAATCGGAGGATGTGGGTTCGGATGCACTTTGGTTAAAAATTCTGTTTTTGCTGAAATGAAAGATTTTGAGGGTATGTGGTTTGAATATATTGAAGGCAAAAAAGATGATAGATTTTATATCTGTTCTGAAGATTTAAAATTCTGTGAACGTATGCGTGATATGAATAAAACATTGGTTTGTGATGCGTCTTTACGTTGTTTCCATGTTGGTCAAGTGCTATTTTAATGTTTGCGTTATTTGTTTGTGTGTGATAATCTATATCGAACATTGAATAGGGAAGGTATTTTATGTATGATGTAATTATCTTGGGTTCTGGGCCTGCGGGTTTGACGGCTGCGCTTTATACTGCGCGCGCAAATAAAAAAACAATTGTCTTAGGTGGTGACAGACTGGGCGGTCAGATGGCCGGTATCGCCACATTGGAAAATTATCCTGGTTGGGCAGGCAGTGGCAGTGAATTGGCTGAATTTATGAAAAATCAGGCGGAAACATTTGGTGCAAGTGTTGAATTTGTAAGCGCTACAAATATTTCAAAAGATGATGATGGGAACTTTGTTGTCGCAACAAATGATAACAAAGAATATGTTGGTAAAACAGTTATTGTTGCCACAGGTGCCAGCCCACGCAAATTAGAAATTGCTGGTGCGCGTGAATTGATGGGGCGGGGCGTGTCTTATTGCGCGACATGTGATGGATTCTTTTATAGTGGTAAAACAGTTATTGTTATGGGGGGCGGAAACAGTGCGTTAAACGATGCTTTGTATCTGGCTGATTTGGCAAAAACTGTAAAAATTGTATATCGCAAATCAGAATTCTTCCGTGCCGAAGCAGTATTGCGTGAACGCGTGGCACAACGTGAAAATATCGAATGTTTGTTTAATACAGATCTTGAAAAGATTGAAGAAAAACCAGATTCCACAGATGGTGAACTGATTGTTACAACAACATCTGGCGAACAGTTGGTTGTTGATGGGGTGTTTGTTGCAATCGGACACGAAGCCAATACAGACTATCTGTCCGAAGATATTAAACGTGATGCACTGGGGCGTCTTGCACCATCTGCATTACCAGCCGGTATGTTTGTTGCAGGTGATGTTCACAGCGATATAAAAATGCAAATTGCAACTGCGGTTGGAACGGGATGTACGGCAGGGATGGATGCAATCGCCTACTTAAATAAATTATAATAATTCATCTAAAAACAAATCGGGAATCTCATGTAGCGTTATGTACACTACGATTCCCGATTTTCTTTTATCTAAATCATTCTAATTTATTTTTACGCTAATCACGTGCAGGGGTGTGAAACCTCATGTAACTTCTGTACACTACGGTTTCGGGTTTGTTCATATCTATACCATTCTATTTAATTTCTGCATTAACCGCTAGAATACTATATTTACTTTACCACCGAATTGTATTTCATCGCTTTCAAATTCATAGTCAATATGACCAATGTATTGTGTGCGACCATATTGGCGTACCATTTTTGTATGTAACCATTCTTGGTCATAATCGTCGCCAGTCAATGGGTCGTCGTTTGTTGCTTTGCGGATTGTAAATCCTCCGCCAACACGCCATTCAGGGGCGATTCTAAAATAAGCCTCTGGCATAAAGTCGATAAATGACATTCCGCGTTCGTCATCAAATACCCAACTGGATTTGATTGTTGCTGCCAATGTCATGCCTGCCCATTGGCGACCAAAACGCAGTCCCGCATAGTATGTTGAGTCTGCATAATATGGTGTGCGGGCATGTGAACTGCCACCAAATTTAAATCCGAATAGTACATCAGATATAACATGTGATTCTGTGTCGTTTGCGCGACTCATACGATAAACTGCACCCAAATCAATTGCGGAAAAACCGTCCTGGTCACCGTTAAAGTGGTGCTGATAATGTACATTTGCGCCGATTGCCAACCGTGGATTCATGCCGTATGAAAATCCTTGCCCGATACGCAGCATATGATTCCAGTACGAAATGGAAGTTTGACTAAGCAGTTCTTCGGTATTTTGTAAATACAATGGGTCAGAAGAATCGTGTTCCAAAACATTTGCATGTGACGCAACAGGCTGGGCGAAAAAAGCGCAAGCCAAGATAGTAGATAAAATTTTACGCATGATAGGTTCTCTCTCGCTTGTATGTATATCGATGTTCCTGCTGGAACAGGAACATCAAATTATGTTTTAGAATTGGAATATCATTTGAAGACCGATATTCATTTCAGAATACTTGTCCAAATTGGCGTTACCAATTGGGGCCAATGCAGTCAATGGTACATTTGTGCCAGAACCATTATCGATATAGACCATAGGATTCTGATAATATAAATCTAAATTCTTGTCATTCGCGTCATCATAGATAGATGTTTTTGCATACAGATTTAGTGCGAACCAGTCATTTGGCTGCCAGCCGATTGCAGCACGAACAGATGCCTGATTGTGCCAGTCATAGTTGCCAAATGTCGCTTCTACATTTAATGTCCAATCTTTGTTTAATACGCTAAATACACCAAGACCACCTTCGATATATGTAGGGCTGCTGCTGCCGTATGGCAAGAAGAACATGGATAAGTTGCCATATCCATCACGACCATAAATTGTATTGCCGTACAAGTCGTTTTCTAGGTCAATATGCCAAAAGCGTCCTAAACCATAGATTGTTGATTGTTGTATTTTATGTCCAGCCTTTGCTTCTAATAATATGTTATTAGATGTGTCTTTTTGATGCTGAAAATATCCCGATGCCATTGCAATCCATTGATCATTATCAACGAAACGCCATTGTAATCCCAATCCATACATATTTATATCGTTGTTGTCCATTTTGTCAGACGGAGAACCATCAGAATAAGTTGTTTCATAGTCTGAAGATTGATATTGTATCATACCAAGGACGGCAACACGTTCAGAAATACCAAAACTGAAATCTTCTTTGACAGACACAACATTTGCATCCCAAGAAGCTGTTAAGCCACTCATAGAAGAAAATGCAACACCATTTTCATCATATAAAGGTATGGTTTGATTAATTGTGAAATCGTATGAATTGTTCATATACGATAAATCTGTGATAGAACCAAATTTGCCACCCAAAGGTTGAAAGAATGGGTGTGCCAAGAAATATTTGCGTTTGGCTGTTGTGCGAACAGTTTCAGAACGTGTCTTGTATATAGTTGTTTTTGTTTCTGATGCAGATGATGAATTCGCACCATTGTATTGTTTGTATAAAGCGCTGCGGTCTGAAGGTTGAACATAGTATAAATCGCCAGAATTTGTTGATTTATATGTGCTGCTGTTTGTTTTGTATTTTTTGTAGTTTATATTTTCACGTGTGCGTGTTGCAGGTGCACCACTTAAATCTGCACTGGAACCAGCGCGTGTTCCCCAATTGGTTGCAGCAGATGCGTCATTTGCAGATAAAATTGCCAATGCACCAATGATAACAGACAGTTGCTTTTTCATAAATAATCTCCTTTTGGATAAAATTATATCATAAAAAGATCTTTTAAAAAAGAATAAAAAACCGCAATTGCGGTTTATTTTTCAAATTCTGATTTATTCGGAAAACGCGCTTCTAGGTAGTTTATATTGGCGCGCAACATTTCAGGTGTATTTTCATCGGAATCGTTGATGCAGAATATAGCGCATTTTTTTAATGATTTTTCATGCCCCAATACACATGGGCACACATACGATGATTTGCCAGTTTTATACCAATGTAATGTGTTGTAAATAAAATCTAGGATTTTATGGCGGCTGCTTTTGTGCGGGCGTGAACGATATAGTTTACCGCATTTGTTTGCTACTGCGTACAATGTAAATAACCAACGTTGTAATTCTGTGCTGGTTCTGAATTTGTTATGAATGTTTTTATCAATATATTTTTTTATCAATGGATGATTACGGCATTCAACCCATGATGATTTTATATATGGATCGATACCATGTGACGGCGAATATTTATACATTTTTTTTCCATAAATATCATCAATCAGTTTTGCGCTGCGAATAATCGTTGAAGTATAGTTGTCGCTGCTTTCTAGCCATTTATCAATGTTTTTTTGTGGATGTTTGCTGCAAAACATTGTGCGTGTACGTCCGCGTTTATCAAAAAAGAACCGTGGTGATAACGGACGATTACAAAACATATCATCGTTGATTAATAAAAAACGTTCTGATAAATTTGGAATATTGTGCAGACACATTTCAATAGTGTTGGAATTAAATGTTGGGCGGATTTTAGCTGGCATTATGTCGCTGTGTTGAATAATTGTAATTTTTTTATTTTTTGTATTCAGCCATTTCGGTACTTGATTAAAATCTGTGATTATATAAATATGATTTACCCATGGAATGTATTTTTCAATGCTGCGCAGGGAATATTTCAATTCACCATTGTCGCGATAACGTTCCGCATCAGCGTTTGTGTTTGTTATGTTAAGTAATTTTTTCAACCACTTGTTTTTTTCTGCCAGCCATTTTTTGTCAGAACCATCAACCCATAAATAAACAATATCTATTTTCTGCATATGTAGTTCCTTTTTTTTATTAATTATTTTTTACCAAAGTGTTTTTTTAATATGTCGTATGCGGCAGAAATACGTGCAAATTCTGTGGCGGCATTTTTCTTGTCTGATGCGGTATCTGGATGGTATTTTTTCGCCAGTGCGCGGTATTTTGCACCAACTTCACGCCATGTGGCAGAAATACCCAAATCAAAGACCTTTAATGCAGAAACAACATTTGTTGGCAGTTTGCTTTTTACGGGCATGCGGTCAAATTTGCTGCGTCCTGTGATGAAATCGTTTATAAAGTTTGCGTAATCAGACGCGTCTTGATTGGCGTCCTTGGCGTCTTTTAATGGCGCGCCAAATGTTTGGCGTTCCCAATCGTCTTCGATTTCTTCGGGGGTCATATTGGCATAAAAGTTCCAGTTTTTATTGTATTCTGCAGCGTGTTCACGGCAGAAAAACCAATATTCTTTTAAATCACGTGTTTTTGGTGCGCGACATGTGCCGGCCTTGGTGCAACCCTTGAAATCGCATTTCTTTATCATTTTTTTACTTACCTTTCTTGTTTGCCAACGGATGATGATTCGATATTGTTTCCTTTAATTTTTCAGGCATTACATGTGTATAAATTTGCGTTGTAGAAATGTCTTCGTGTCCCAGCATGGTTTGTATTGCACGCAGGTTTGCACCACCCGCCAACAGGTGTGACGCAAAAGAATGGCGCAGTACGTGTGGACTGACACGGTTTTGTTCAATGCCCGATAACATTGCGCATCTTTTTAATATCTTAAAAAAACCGTCGCGTGTTATGTGGCCTGTTTTTCCGTTTGATGGAAATACATATTTGGAATTTATGTCCCCGCGTGCGTCCAACCATTTGTTTAATGCGTGTATTGCTGCGTCATGCATTGGAACCAATCTTTCCTTGGCACCTTTGCCATGAATCAGCAGTTTGTTGCCCAAAATGCCAGACATTGGTAATTCGCATAATTCAGATACGCGCAAACCAGACGCATATAATAATTCAATCATTGCACGCAGGCGCAGTGAATTGCGTACATCGCCGGCAGAAGATATTAATAATTCTATCTCTTCAACAGATAGAAATTTTGGCAGTGCGCGATTTCTTTTTGGTAATTCAAGATTTGCAGTTGGATTTACTGTGATAATTTTTTCCAACATTAAAAATTTATAAAAACCGCGCAGGGCAGACGCCTTGCGTGCAACCGATGATGGCTTGTCCGGCAGTGATGATAAATATTGCTGTACGGCAGATTCTGTGGCGTTCATCAATCCGCCATCAATTGCGGCGTTTGCCAGATTTAAATCAGATGCATACGATGTCAGTGTTTTTTCACTGCGTCCTTTTTCTGCGGATAATGCTTCTAAAAAAATATCTATGTAATTCATTGGTACACCACAATTTCTGTCATGTGTTGCGTTGCAGGAAATGATATAAACATCAGTATTATAAGCGCGATAATCAGCGCCCATATTATAATTGTGTTAATCTTTGTCTTTTTTTTGCGTTTAAGTGGCATATCTTTATAACCCCTGTTAGATATTATCAAATGTATTTATAAATATTCCTGCACCTGCGATGATTATCAGCGGTGGGGCAATAATGGATAATATTGGCGGTAATGTACCTGTGGAACCAAGTGCATTAAACAGGTTTATCAAAAAGTATAACGCAAAGCATGCAATTATTCCCATACTAAATTTTATACCAAAACTGTAATTTCTGCGTTGCTTTGTTTGGGAAAACGCAACCCCCAGTGTCGCCATTGCAATCATGGTAAGTGGTAAAAATATCAATGTCCATAATTGTACCAAGTGCGGACGTACAGGTACGCCAATACTTTGCATCTTTTTTATGAACGCAGGTAATTGCCAAAATGATATTTGGTCTGGTTGCAGATATCTGTCCAGTACTGTTTGTGGTGTCAGTAATGTTTGTGTTTCCCAATCAGATGTTTTGGTTGTGCCATCTGCATACCAGATGGTTGCGTTTTTTGCAGATAGGTTGTTGTCGGATAATTTAACATTGTCGGAATCAATTCGCATCTTTAATTTGAAATTTGCACCTTGGATATAAATAGTAGAGTTCTTGAATATAAGAGTTTTGTTTTGTTTTTCAATGTTTTTG
>JAZOUE010000156.1:0-2451 GCA_045658045.1 Candidatus Enterousia sp. | reverse complement strand
TCTTCCTAAGACCGCTTGGCCTCCGACTTTGTACCAGACATAAGAAAGTGCGCCCCAATGCCAACAGGTGCATCTGATGGTACACAAACATGGGATACAACCAATAAAACATGGGGAAAATGTGTAATTTCTAAATGTGATACTGGTTATAACTTGTATGATAACAAATGTTATTCAGACCAGATAAGTTGCACATCAGATGACGAAAATGCAGCATCTGGGTTTCAAAACTACCAAGGAAACGGGAAGTATGGAGAGTGTCATTCTAAAACATGTAAACAGAATTTTGTACTAAGCTTAGGCTCATTTGAATGTGTTCCAGAGTTTATAACTTGCGACCCCATGCCAGACCATGCAGAAGAAGCGTATCAGCAGTATATAGAACATAAAGACGACTATCATATATGTACTATAAAAAGTTGTGAAGCTGGGTACGCCCTGGATACACAAAAAAACAAATGTGTGGAAACACAATGAGTAAAAAAACCGGCAAATGCCGGTTTTTTACATTTGTGAATAAAAATATTATTATCTTTACGGGCGATAATTTTCACAAATTAAAACTGCATTATGCGTTTTTTTATGATATAATTATACACATGAAAAAATCTATTTGGTTTTGGCTGTGCTTTGTCGTCGCAATCGTGTTTGCGATATACTTTTCTGTGCGCGTTGTTATGACCGGTATGGGGATGGGCAGAAACGCATACGTTACAAATATTTCTATTTCCGCAGACCAATCTGACAAAGATTTATCCGCAATCGTTGCCGCTGCAACAATGACACCAAATACACGTTCTTATTCGGTTGATTTGGCTGTTTTGAACACACGTATTTCATCTGTGCCAGGGGTTAAAACCAGCGCTGTACGACGTATGCCAAACGGCAATATAACTGTCAAGGTTGCATTACATCGCGCAGTGGCACTGTGGACCGATGGGGAAAGCTTTTTTCCACTGACCGCAGACGGTACAAAAATAAACAAGCCAACAAATATTCGTGATGAATCGCATGTCGTATTTCGTGGCCCCAGACCAAAAAATATCGCAGATATTACAAATGCGGCACATAACTTGGTGGGCGATTTAGATTATATGGAATGGATTGAAAATCGCCGTTGGAATATGTACACAAAAGGCGGCATTGTTGTTATGTTGCCCGAAGATAATCCACTGGATGCAATTGGTACACTGGTCGCACTGAATAATAATCACAATATTCTGAATAAAGAAATTCAGGTTATTGATATGCGCGATGCTGCACGAATACTGGTAAAATAAAGAAATGAATTTGATTGATTCGGCTTTTTTGTGTCTGGACGTCGGCACGCATGGTGTGCGTGGTATGGCACATCGTGTTCGTAATGCAAATCTTGATAAATCTGCGTTCTTTACCGTGGACAGCTTTGATACTGTTTATGCAATAAAATCTGTGGTTGATGAACTGGAAAAACAAATTGGACGCCACTTTGATTCTGCATATATTACAGGAAATCTGGGCGAATCAATGTTTGAAATGTCTGCCAAAAGCACTGCGTGGGGCGGCGAACATAAAATAAGTTTATCAGATGTGCGTTCACAAATATCACAGATTAAAACACCTGAAAATTTCTTGCCGTTGCATATTGTGCCACTGCGATACGATACGCCAAATGCGCGTAATATCTTGTCACCAATCGGACATATCGACAGACAGTTGATTTCTGTATTCGGCGCAATATTTTATTCGCACAGCGATATTGATAATGTTTTTCAATGTCTGCACAGCGCGCATATTCAGCCAATTGCGTTTTTTGACCCGCAATTTGTTCAAAACAGTATTTATCGTAAATCTAAACAAACAACAATGTTTGTGGACTTTGGTGCAGAATATTCCAGCGCATCTATTTGGACAGACCGTGGACCGGTATGGCATACAAAAATCAAACTGGGTGGACAAGATATAACAAACGCAATCGCAGAAAAATTTAATATTTCTGTCGAAGACGCAGACAGAATTAAACATGCTGTGTCATCACTGATTCCATCGCAAATGGACCGCTTTACGCCGGCTGATAACGCATATGACTTTTCACGCGCAGATGTAAATGAAATTGTATTGCCAATGCTGGCGAAAATCATCGAACAAATCAAAGACCAATGTCTGCCACACTTTACAAAATATAAACCAACCAGAATTGTTCTGACGGGTGGGGGTGCTGAAATTGATGGGTTGCGTGACTTTATTGAAAACGCGTTTGCCACGACAACCGATGTTGTTCCAATGGATGCGTCTGTGCGCGCATTGTCTGAATTTATCTGGAACGAAGAAGAACCACACAGAAATAAATACATCGCACGAAATGAAAAATGGCGCAACAGAATCAATCGTGTACGCCGGATTTTCAAGAAAAAACAAAAATCAAAACCAACTTTTGTGCCAATTCTGCCCAGCACATTATGCTTTGATATG
>JAZOUE010000155.1:0-3036 GCA_045658045.1 Candidatus Enterousia sp. | reverse complement strand
TATTTTTGGGACGCGCAATCAGGAATTGCGAATTTTTCTGATGCCACATTTGCAGAATTAAATCGTATGGCGATGTTGGCGTCGCTTGCCGAAGGAGATAAATCAACAGTTGCAGGGCAAGTATTTGGTGCTGTGGCCGCGAATAAAAATGCAACTGTTGCAGATTTTATGAATGCAATCATACAGATACAACAAAAAGTAACCGCAAAATATCAAAATTTGCAATTGCAATAATTTATGGTATAGATATAGGTATGAAAATAAAATGTGATGTTTGTAAAACAGAATATAACATGGATGCGAATCCTGCCTCTCCTGTTCAGTGTGTTGTGTGTGGTAATGTTTGGCGTGTTGCACTGGATTCTCGCAAGAATTCATTGTTGATGTTTTTTGCGTCGTTATGCGCATTATTGTCTGCGATAATATTTACGGTGGCTGTAATTACACAGCATAAAATTAAACAAGCATCCACAGGTCCATTGGTTGCGAATGTAACTGCTGTTACGACGACAACAGATGACGCTGGAAAAACGCATGTTGTGGTCAGTGGCAATGTGAAAAATGTATCTGATAAAATATATGGTGTGCCAGATTTAATAATTGTATCAACCGATGAAAACAATCGTGTTTTGGCACAACAGAAATTTATGCCATCCGCAACATTATTAGATTCTGGTGCGTCTGTAAACTTTAATCATGTTTTATCGGCCCAGCCAGCTGGGGTCAAGAAAATAAGTGCAAAATTGGCTGACTTTGAAATACCAAAGGATGACAAGAAATGAAAAAAATGATACTCTCAGTTCTTTCTGTTCTGTTTGCAAATATTGCAATTGCAGCAGATGCGCCTGCGCCGGTACCTCGTGTCAGTATTTTTTCAACCAGCACAGACTGGGAAGGGGTTACAGGTCTGCGCCTGTCTGAATATCGCGGAACATTTGTGCCAGATTCTCGTTTGGTAAAGCGTGGATTAGTATTATACTATTTGGATGGTTTTCCATGTTATGGTTTGGGCGAAGGTGTTCGTGTTTGGATTGGACCGAATGGACAAAATCATGAACATTTGCGCATTGCATGTGTTGCTGCGCCTACTGAAATAAACTTTGCATATATAAATGCGTCGCGTGACGCAGATGACCAGACGACCACTGGTATTTTAACATGTCCTGTATCTGATAATGGTCGTGAATTGACAATTGATTTGTCTGAATGCAGTATTGGACCAGATTGGAAAGATTATAAATAACACAGGATTAAAAAAATGACACAAGTTCGCCAGTTTACTGTATCCGATACCGACGATATTGTTCGTGTTGATAAGTTTTTATCGTTACAGATGCCGGAATATTCACGCAGTGAAATTCAAAAATTTAATGTTACGCGTGATAATGGTGCAAATGTAAAGTTTTCTGAAAAGGTGCGCGTTGGCGATACTTTTGTTGTTGAAATTCCAGATGTGCAAACTGATATTGCAACAGATAATATATCGGCTGATTTTGACCTGGATATTTTATTCGAAGACGATGATATTATTGTAATAAATAAACCACGTGGTGTGGTAATGTATCCGTCTGCGGGTAATAAAACAGGTACATTAGTTCAGAATATTTTATCACACACTCATTTATCTGCGCTTGGTGGTGATACGCGTCCTGGCGTTGTTCACAGACTTGATAAAGATACCAGTGGTGTTATGGTTTTTGCTAAATCTGATGCAGCATATCGTGGTTTAGTCAAGATTTTTTCAGAGCATGATTTAACTCGTAAATATATTGCATTTGTTTGGGGTGTGCCAAACTGGGAGGAAGCAGAAATAACAGGCAATATTGCGCGTTCTTCGCGTAATCGTCAGAAAATGACGATGGTAAAGTCTGGTGGTAAACCTGCGCATACGGATGCGGCTGTTATTTCAGCATGGCCACGCGCGGGTGTGTCGCAGATGCGTTGCACATTGTTTACGGGGCGTACACATCAAATTCGTGTGCATTTATCATCACATGGTTTTCCTGTATTGTGCGACCCATTATATGGTCGCGGTTCTGCAAAGTTGGGAACTGTCAAAGATTCTGAATTGTTAGACTTTTTAAAGACGCATGATGGTCAAATGTTACATGCCGAAGTTTTAGAATTTAATCATCCTGTAACGGGCGAGCGTATGCGTTTTAAAACCAAGTTACCAGATGATATGGCTGAATTAAAATATATACTGGAAGACATGTAAAAAAACACCGGCATTTGCCGGTATTTTTATGGACATTGTTCCAGTTGTTTTAAAACATTTTGAACATCGTTATTTACAGATACCCTGATTTCACGTTTCAAACCATCTTGGTATGTGTAATAGAAAGGCATTTCTCTAAATTCCGGCATTTCTTGATATACTTGTTCAAATGGTGCCAACATAGCTTTGAACCATTGGCGTCCACGACACAGACAGCCGTTTCTGACATCTGCAACAGTGCTAGCTGTTGAAGTGTTTGGGTATTTTGTATCTAATTCATAGTCTGTTATCATTAGACAACGGTTGCCAAAACCATAAAAGTTTGCGTCGTCTGCCAAGAATTTATATATCAAAGCATCGCTAGCACCCGCTTGACGCAGTGAATATGCCATGCCATCTGTACAACATGCCTGCGCACTGGCTATCAGCATTTTATATCTTTCCAACAATGGCTTTGCGGTTGGATGTGCGGCTGTGATATCTTCGTCACATTGTGCGGCTGCAATAAATTCGGACATTTTTATATCGCGGATTTTTGAACTGCGTGGCGAAACAGTTTCACGAACCATTGGCTTTTTTCGCCATATTTCGCATTCAACATCTGTTTCAAATGGACAGCCGTCGTCACTTTCTATAAATATCTGTTCTGTGACGATATTAATGTCTTGTGCAACGTATTCTGATTTTGGTGCAGATTCAAACCATAAATCACCAGACGGTTTTTTTGGTGTTAATAATTCTTCGACACGTTCCATTGTTGCTGCGGCATCTGCCATATTTTGTTCGTATATTTCAACAGGGTCATCCCAACGAACAGT
>JAZOUE010000154.1:0-2310 GCA_045658045.1 Candidatus Enterousia sp. | reverse complement strand
GATTAAAACTTGTATGAGCGCAATGGGCGAAACAATTCCAACTGGCACTAATATAGTACCACAGTTGAAAACTTGGTTGGAAGGTGCATTGACTGCAAAAACCAGCCCAGTAACTCAAATTAAATTTGAATTTAATGGATGGGCAACAGGCTTAAATGATGGTACCGTAGATTATGTGGTAGACGGCTTTGTTTATAGTTACCCAAAATTAGTCGATTTAAAAGATCTAGATTCTGCCTTAATTAGTAATGGATACTGGTGTTGGAAAAGCGCAAAAGAAAGTAGATCTGAATTCAAGAGCTTTGTCTCCGAATTTGATCAGGGTGTTGTGTGTGTAAGCGCTAGTAGCGGCTATAATATTCAGCCAGATGATCTTGCTGATTTCGTTGCAAACGGCGCGACATTATATCTGTCGTCAAAAGGAAAACAATCAGACTGTGTTTCTAATTGGACAGGAACAGCTTGTAAAAAATAAAACAACCACAGCCCGCACGTTTGTGCGGGTGTTTTATTTTATTTATTATTCCATTGTCATCCTGGGGCTTGACCCCAGGACCCAGGTAAATATTTCTTATAATAGCTTGTGTAGATAAATAACCCAAATCCCACTTCGGTGGGATTGTTTTATTTATTATTCCATTGTCATCCTGGGGCTGTTCCTTTGTCTCTCCTGCCTGCGATAGGCGTGACAAAGAATAAAGCAGGGATGACAAAAAGGGGGGGGGAGCAGGGATGACAAAGAAGAACGCAGGAATGACAAAAGCCCCATATACGACAAAAAAGTGGTGTGGGCGGGGCGCAACCTGATAAAATTACAGCGTTCGAATTTGCATGTTATATAGATTACCAATAAAAAGTGTCATTTTTTATGGTTTTTTGTGCCCTTGTTTCGTCATACTGATGCGGGGCTTCATTTTTCTTGCAAATATAAAAAAACAATGTATAATCAATGCGACCGTGCGGGTGGGCGCAGGGTCAGTCCGATTAACCCCACAAGACCTCGCGTTATAAAATTTAATTTTTAGCGATGGCAAACTTTGATGAATATTTTCTTATGAAAGATTTATCCAAAGATTTATTTAATCCATTATCTGGCGAAGATTTTGTCCAGATGTTTGACGCTAACTATGGTTCCCAAGAAACATTACAGGGCTATGCAACCAAGGGTACAGTTAAAGATATCCGTGGTGATTTCGCAATGGTTGATGTTGGCTTGAAATCCGAAGGTCGCGTTCCATTAAAAGAATTTGGCGCATCTGTGCCAAGCGTTGGCGATATCATTGATGTTTTTGTTGAACGCTATGAATCCCGCGAAGGTACAGCAATCTTGTCTTATGCCAAGGCCCGTGCAGAAAAAGCATGGAAAGATTTGGAAAAGACAGTTGCCGAAGGTGTTGACCCAGAAGGTACAATTATCGATGTCGTACGTGGTGGTTTCACTGTTGATATTAATGGCGTATTCGCATTTATGCCATCATCTCAGGTTGATCATAAACCAATCCGCGATGCAAAATCTTTGATTGGCTTGAAAGACAAATTCCGCGTTTTGAAAATGGACGCTTTGCGTACAAACGCAATTGTTTCTCGTCGTGCAATTCAGTCTGATACAATCGCTGCTGCACAGAAAGAAGCAATGAAAAACATCGAATTGGGCGCTGTTCTGGAAGGTGTTGTTAAAAACATCACAGACTATGGCGTATTTATTGATTTGGGCGGTATTGACGGTTTGTTGCACGTAACAGACTTGTCTTGGAAACGCGTAAATCACCCACGTGAACTGGTTCATGTTGGCGAAAAGATTAAGGTCAAAGTTATCCAATTCGACCCTGAAACACACCGTATTTCATTGGGTGCAAAACAACTGGAAGAAGATCCATGGGAAACTGCATCACGCGCGTTCAACGTTGGTGATACAGTATCTGGCAAGGTTTCTTCATTGACAGATTATGGTGCATTCATTGATTTGGGCAATAATATCGAAGGTCTGGTTCACATGTCTGAACTGTCTTGGACAAACAAAAATATCCACCCAAGCAAAGTTTTGCAAAATGGTCAGGATATCAACGTTGTTGTTCTGGGTATTGACCAAGATAAACGTCGTATTTCATTGGGTTACAAGCAACTGCAACCAAATCCATGGAAACAGTTCGCAGAAACACACAATGTTGGCGATGTTGTTACAGGCCCAATCAAAAACACAACTGAATTCGGTTTGTTCGTTGCCTTGACACCAGAATTGGACGGTATGGTTCATATTTCTGACTTGTCTTGGAACAAATTGGACGAAGAAGAATTGAAAAAATTCGTTCG
>JAZOUE010000153.1:0-7922 GCA_045658045.1 Candidatus Enterousia sp. | reverse complement strand
TATTATTATATCAGATTTTGCGCCAATTCTGCAAACTTTTCTGGCGATAAATTTTCTGCACGTTCGGTACCAGTCAAACCAAAATGCGCCCAATCAACATTTGGCATAATTGCACGTATCATTTTACGACGCTGACCGAATAATTTTGCAGTTATTTTTTCAATCTTGGACAAATCTTGGATTGATGAAATTTTTGTCGGGTTTGGAATAATTTGAACAACCGCACTTTGCACCTTGGGGCGCGGAACAAATGCAGTATTTGGAACATCAAATAAAATTTTTGCATCTGCCAGCAAAGATGTCAAAACCGCCAAACGACCATAGTGTTCATCGCCAGGTTTTGATGTGATACGCAATGCAACCTCGCGCTGGAACATCAATGTCATAGAAACAATTTGTTCGCCATTTGCAATCTTGTGCAACCAACCAATCAATAATTCCGTTCCAACATTATATGGTAAATTTGCACAAATCGCATACTTATCAAGCCCCAACTTTGAAAAATCAACACGCAGCGCATCGTCATAAATCACACTTAAACGACCATCAGACGCATCAATAATTTGCGATAAAATTGGCATAGTAGTCTTGTCTTTTTCAATCGCAATTACACGCTTGGCCCCAGCCATCAATATCGCACGGGTAAGCCCAGCGGGACCGGGGCCAACCTCTACCACTGGGATTGTTTCAATATCTGGCACACTGCGGGCAATACGACCAGTTAAATTTAAATCAAATAAAAAGTTCTGACCAAATTGTTTTTTTGGTTCCAATCCGCATTCGCGCATCATTTCTGATACAGGCGGTAAAGATGAAACTTTATCTGTCATACTGATTTACGCCCCCCAAACGCCAATGTCAATGTACCATCGTCCAGATAATCAAGATCACCACCCAATGGCACACCAGATGCAAGCTCTGTAAATGCAACACCATCAATTCCATCAACAACAGACATAATATAATGCTGGGTTGTTTTACCTTCAACAGTATTAGGCAATGCAAATATAACCTCAGCCACGCTTTCATTTTTTATTCTTTCTGGCAAGTTTGAAATACTTAAATCCTGAGGCAAAACACCAGACGCGCCAGACAACAGCCCACCGATAATATGATAACGACCGTGAAATACCGCAGACTTTTCCAAAACCCACACATCTGACAAATCACGCACGATGCACAGCTGACCATTTTGACGCGAAGAATCACGACAAAATTCACACGCCCCTGCCCCACGTTCTGTTAAAACACCGCAATTTGGGCATGGTGCAATGTTTTCCATCGCATCATGTATAGCGTTCGCCAACGCCACACCACGACCAGTTTTATCTTGTAACAATGCCAGCGCAATACGTTGACCACCACGATTGCCAACGCGTGGTAATTTTGCAAATAACTTTATCAACTTTTCAATTTTTGGATTCATAGTGTTTTATAGAATACTAATGAAAAACATAACTGTCAATGCCATGATTGGCTGCAGACGCTTTTATTTTTTGGGCATCAGATTCTGTCAGGTTATATTTGCGAACACGATACATACCGTTTCCTGTTGGTTCAACAACTGTATCGATTCCCAATTTATTTTTTATATTTTTCACATGACTTTCTGCCGCGTTCATAGAACCAAAAGCACCAAATTGAACACCTGCGTTACCAGATGTTTTTGCAACTGGTTTAGACGCAGTATATTTTGGCATCGTGTTTGCAGTCGCAGTATTATAGGCCGCCGCCATTGTAGTTGCAGGCGCATTATTTTGGACCACTGGGGCAACGGGCGTTGAAACAGCAACAGGCGCAGCACCAGAATTTAACATTGAAAAACCACGATTTAGCATTTGGGCCGCAATATTTGCACGAACATCTTTGTTTTCTGCCCCCAAGACAACTGAAATTAAATGCGCATTACCACGATGTGCCGTCGCAACCAATGAATACTTGGACTTTTTGGTATAGCCTGTTTTCATACCATCACAGCCATTAAATGAAGTCAGCAAACGATTTCCGTTTGTGTATGTCTTGCCATTATACACCCACGATTTAATACCAAAGAAATGCCAATATTGTGGAAAATGCTTGTACACTGCCATAGACAACAACGCAATATCACGCGCAGTGGACATATGGTCATCATTTGGCAGACCAGACGAGTTTTCAAAGTTAGTATTTGTCAGTCCGATTTCACGTGCAACACGCGTCATCAAATCTGCAAAAGATTCTTCCTGACCACCTTTTAAATTTTCAGCCAAAACACGCGCAACATCATTCGCACTATATACCGCAACAGCCTTTATCGCATCTTCTACCTTGATTTTTGAACCAGCCGCCAGTCCCAGTTTCACAGGTTCTGCATTTGCAGCAGACTGAGATACAATTAAATAATCATCCAGTGCAAGACGCTTATGCTCTAACGCATCAAAAGTCAAATACAATGTCATTATTTTTGTTAAACTGGCTGGATAATTTAATTCTGTTGCGTTTTCTTGATACAGCACACGACCTGTATCCATATCGGCCACCAAAGCCGCACGATACTGAGCAGCGAACGCCCCAGAACACACAAACAATATTGATAAGATAAAGAACATTCTTCTCATGCAATGCATATTAGTAAAAAAATACTAATCGGGTCAATATATAAAAATCATCGCATAAAAAAACGCCCGATTGGGCGTTGTTTTAATCCAGTGTTCGCAGACTTATTTTTTCTTCGTCTACGATAACCAATTTACCAGAATTTATATTGAAACGACGCGCAGCATTAAACCCTTCACGCATACCAAACAACTGATTATCATAAATTGGGAACACTCCGCGCAACAAGCATAATTGATTTGCAATTACAGATTCATTACATACTGCAATCACAGGGATATCAGGTTTGCGACAAGAAATTTCTGTTGCAGCAATTGTATCACGCGCAAACACAACAATCGCAGCCGCCCTGTTCAAATACGCCATTGACGCAACAGAACGCGACCAATCGTTTTCTGGAATATTTTCAATACGCGACCAATCATACGGATTTGCAATTGCGTCTGCGTCTGCATGCGATAAAATATTCGCCATTGTTTCAATAGTATTCACAGGATTTACACCGATTGTTGTTTCTTCGGATGTCATTGTTGAATCAGCACGCAAATATGCAGCATTTGCAACATCTGTAATTTCTGCACGGGTTGGGAATTCACTGTTTACCATTGAACCCAGCATTTGTGTCGCAACGATAACCGGCTTGTTCATCTTTCTGCACTCACGAATTATATGACGAGAAATTGCAGGAACTTCGGCATATGGAACTTCGACCGCCAAGTCGCCACGCGCAATCATAATACCATCAGCCGCAGATGCAATTTCTGTAATTCTGGCAACTGCATTTGGACGCTCTATTTTTGCAATAATTTTAATTGGGTGTGATGTATGCTGAGATATAAAATCACGCACTTCGGCAACATCTTCGGGACGCTGGACAAAAGAAATCGCAACATAGTCTGGATTTTTTGTAACAGCATACGCCAAATCAGCACGGTCTTTTTCTGTCAGAACAGATGTTGAAATTTCTGTATCTGGCAGATTAAAACCACGTCTGGACCAGATTTCATTTCCACGAACAACAGTTGCATCAACACGTTCCGGCGATGCAAAATCTACAACCATTTCAATTTTTCCGTCATTTAACAAGATTCTATCGCCGACATTTAATGACGCCAACACGTCAGAATCTGGCAATTGAACACGTGTTTCATCGCCTGGCGCATCATCTGTATCAAATGTAAATTTTTGACCAATAGTTAGTGGGTATTTGTCTTCTGTTTTAAAGTTACCAATACGATGTTTTGGTCCCTGCAAATCAATCATAATTGCAACAGGTGTGTTTAATTCTGCAGAAATTTCACGAATTAAATCAATCTTATTACCCTGAACATCGCCTGTATCATGACTAAAATTCAAGCGACACATATTAACCCCCGCCTGAATCATACGGGTTAAAGTTTCCCTGTCTTCACATTTTGGGCCAATGGACGCGGTAATTTTAGTGTATTTATTCATATCTATTTTCCTATCTGTTTTTGTTTTTCTTGATTTTTGACTTTTATTGTATATCATAAAGTCATCAAATAAACAAGGGGAAAACAGAAATGAAACAAGCAAATCACGGTGCAATTGATAACCAACAATTGGTCAGCATTATTGAACGCATTGAAAAATTAAATGAAGATACAGCTGCAATCGCCGCTGACATCAAAGAAATTTATAGCGAAGCTAAGTCAGCAGGATTTGACCCAAAATACATTCGTCAGATGATACGTCTGCGCAAACTGGATCCAGATGAACTGGACGAAGCAGATGAGCTGACACATATGTACCGCAGCGCATTGGGTCTGTAATAAAACAGATTTTAAAAAAGCCCCGTTTGGGGCTTTTTTTATTTCCTGTTCTTGGCCGCTGCAATAAAGGCATTAAACATCGGATGTCCTGAATATGGACTGGACTGAAATTCTGGATGGAACTGACCTGCAATAAAGAAAGGATGATTTTTTAATTCAACCATTTCTGGCAAGCGACCATCTGGACTGCGCCCCGATATTATCATACCTGCAGATGCAAACTTTTCTTCCAGCGATATATCCATTTCGTATCTGTGACGATGACGTTCGCTGATTTGTGTTGCGCCATATATTTTGTGAGCCAATGTATCTGGTGTTATATCACATGGATATGCCCCCAAACGCAATGTCCCGCCATAATTTTCAGAATCACAATCTGCGATTATCCCAATCACAGGCGTACAGTCTTTTTTAAATTCAGATGAATTTGCATCAGTAATACCCAAAACATTTCTGGCAAAATCAATTACAGCAACCTGCATTCCTAAACATATTCCCATATATGGAACCATATTTTCACGCGCATATGTCGCAGCAGCAATCTTGCCGTCAACACCACGTTCGCCAAATCCACCAGGCACCAAAATACCGTCCAAGTCCGCACATTTATCAGCGCTGAAATCTTCGGCATTTATCTTTTTAATTTTTACATGCACATTATTTTGAACGCCTGCGTGGAACAGCGCTTCGTTTAATGATTTATACGCATCTGGAACATCAAAATATTTTCCAACAACACCAATATTGACAGTTGGAATATCTGCAGACAAATATTTTTCAATTCTTTCAAATCTTGTCATATCGCCGCGCGCATGTGGCAGACCAAAATGGTCTGCGATTATATCAAAGACATGTTGCGCTTCGTACGCCAATGGGATTTTATAGATATTATCAACATCAATTCCACTGATTACACTTTTTGCCGGCAAATTACAGAACATACCAATTTTATCACGTTCGCTGGCCGTCAACATACGTGGTGTACGTACAATCAGCATATCTGCCTGAATACCGTTTTCCAACAAACTGCGCACGGACATTTGTGTTGGCTTGGTCTTTAATTCGCCAGACTTTTCTAAATATGGTGCCAATGTTAAATGAACAAACATAACATTTCTGCGTCCAACATCATTTGCAAATTGACGAATAGATTCCAAGAATATTTTACCTTCGATGTCGCCAACAGTACCGCCAATTTCACACACAACAAAGTCTGTATCAACAGGCGCAGATATATATTCTTTGATTTTATTAGAAACATGCGGAATCATCTGAACAGTGCCGCCCAGATATTCCCCGCGACGTTCTGCATTTAAAACATCCCAATAAATCCGACCGCCAGACACAGAATCGTTACGCGATAACTTTGCACCCAAGAATCGTTCATAATATCCCAAATCAAGGTCTGTTTCATGCCCGTCATTTGTAACATATACTTCGCCATGCTGAATCGGCGACATTGTGCCGGGATCAACATTTAAATACGGGTCAAATTTACGCGCATGAACGCTGTACCCCCTGGATTGAAGAAGGGCGCCACACCCTGCTGCTGCGACGCCCTTGCCTAAACTGGAAACTACACCACCTGTGATAAATATATACTTTGCCATAAGAATACCCCCTTATGTGAATGTATCATAAGAAAATTTTAATTGCAGTGCAATCAAATAAATTCCTATACTGACGATATGAAAGAATGGATTGAAAATCAGTGGCAAAATATGTTCTTGTACGCACCATTTCTGATGGCTTTTGGGGCGGCTGTGTACTTTTCAATGATAGGCGAGCCGAATTTATTATTCACACCAATCATTACAACAATATTACTAGCATGTGTTTTTATAAAGAAAATACCCAATCTTGTTCGTGGAATCTTGCTGGGCCTGTTTGGATTTTATTACGCCGCAACTTTTACAAGTATCATAGATACACCACAGATAAAACACAACTTGCATGACATAGAAATTTTAGGCACCGTTGAAAACATTGATTATACATACGATAAAAACAAACTGACATTATCTGTAAACGCAAGAGATATTGGTGCAGGTGACAGACACGCAAAAATCAAAATATCTTTATCACCAGATATACCAACACCAAACATTGGCGACACAGTTCAAATCAATGGCGGATTGTATAAAATAAAACCTGCAGCCGCCCCAGAAACCTTTGATTATGCACGCTGGGCATACTTTAATAATTTAACCGCAACAGGATATGCAGACAAAATAACTGTTTTGGATTCTGTCAACCAAACAAGCATAAACAGAATGCGTCAATACCTGCACACAAAATCAAATTCATTTTTATCAGACACATTGATACTGGGATATAAATCTGCAATATCACAAGACAAGAAAGACATATGGACCGCCACAGGTGTTGGACACATTTGGTCAATTAGTGGATTTCATATGACACTGGTCGGCGGTTGGATATTCGCACTATTTTATTTGATATTCCGCAGTATCCCATACATCACACGACGAATTCCTGCAAAGGTACCTGCGATTATTTGTTCTTGGGTTGGATTACTATTTTATTTATTTTTATCTGACATTGATGTTGCGACTGTGCGCGCATTTTTAATGACCAGTTTAATATTTTTGGCGTTTATATTCGGGCGCAACGCAATATCAATGCGTAATATTGCATTGGCTTTTTGCGCGATATTTTTAATCAATCCACACTATGTCATGCAGGCAGGTTTTCAATTATCTTTTGCCGCCGTGTTTGGACTTGTCTGGCTATACACAGATATAAAACCAAAGATGCCACACAACAAATTATTAAAAGTTTTATACATATCTGTTTTAACATCACTGGTCGCAACAATATTCACAGCGCCATTTGTTGCAATGCACTTTGGTAAATTTCCATTATACAGTCTGACTGGTAATTTGATTTTCTTGCCTATATTTTCTGTTGCAATTATGCCACTAATTTTAATTGGTACACTGACTGCAACATTTGGTTTTACCGCGCCCAATGATTTAGCACATATAATTTACGAATACGCATATCAAATTGCAATATGGATTGCAAAACTGCCTTTTGCAAATATTAGTGTACCCCATATTTCAAATATGTCTGGGCTGATATTTATTATCGGGTTTATGTGTTTAATATTGATAAAACCAATAAAAACCAAAGTAAACTATATTTTATTTTTTGTATTTATGACACTTGGAATACTTTGCGTTTATATGACGCCAAAGCCAATATTCTATACAACATATGACAATGAACTGATTGGAATTTTGGATACAGATGGAAAATTAAAATTTAATAAGTCACGCGCATCAAATCACTATTTTACTTTTGATACATGGAAACAAATAAACAACGAAGAAACACAAACACCAAACAAACGCATAAAGCACAACAACGGGGTTTATCGTCATAATAACATTGTATATATTCAAAAGTTTGTACCACTGATGAAAAACATTGAAAAACTATGCAACGATAACAGCGTTGATTACATTGTTTCTTACTTTGATATACATTCACAAAAATGTGGTAATAAAA
>JAZOUE010000152.1:0-2218 GCA_045658045.1 Candidatus Enterousia sp. | reverse complement strand
GGGTGTTGGGGCACCTCATGTAACTTCTGTACACTACGGTTTCGGGTTTGTGCGTATCTACACTATTATCTTTAATTTTATAAAAAAAATCCCCTCTGTTTGGGGATTTTTTATTTCCCTAAACATAGTTGGCCGAATGTCATGTCCATAACCTCGGACGCTGTGATGGTGCCAAGTATTTTACCAATGGCGTCTGCGGCGCGACGGGTGTGTTCTGCAAATATGTCGTAATTGTCGCCGGCGGCAATTGCGTTTTCCAGTTCGATGTGTGCAGATTCCAGTAATGACTTTGTGCGTGCGTTCACAGATACAGTTGATTCTGCGCCATCGAACATTTTATGAATTTGTTTGCGTAACGCATTCATCAAATCGCCCATCCCGTCGCCTGATTTTGCAGATGTATAAATTGCATTTTTACAATCGTGGTTTTTGATTGTGTCTGATTTGTTTATAACAACAATTTCGTTGTTGTCTTGATTGTTGTAAGCCACAGAATCTGGCGTATAGACGTGAATTACAATGTCTGCATTTTCAATTTCAGACATTGTGCGTTCAATGCCAATATTTTCAATTGTGTCGTCTGTTTCACGAATGCCTGCGGTGTCAGATAAATTCACCATAAATCCATCAATGTCAATCGTGCTGGACACAACGTCGCGTGTTGTGCCGGCGATATCGGATACGATTGCACGATTTGTGCCAACCATATAATTAAAGATTGATGATTTTCCGACATTTGTTTCGCCAGCCAATACGACATTTATTCCGCCACGAATACTGCGTGCGGTTTTATATTGTAATAGTGCATTTCCAATTTCGTTATATAATTGTTTTGCGCTGTTTTGAACTGTGGCACATATATTTGCAGGTAAATCATCTGGGCTGTAATCAAGAATTGCGGCGGCGTATGCAGAAACCTCTATCATCTTGTTGCGCCAGTTGTTGTATATTTTGCTGTCAGATCCCATCATTGAACGCAGTGCGTGTTTGCGTTGCATATCTGTCTGTGCGTCCAATAATGCCGCCAATCCATCAACATCTGCCAAATCCATTTTGTTGTTATAAAAAGCGCGTCTGGAAAATTCCCCAGGTGTTGCCATGCGCATATTTTTTGTTTGTAAAAAATCAAAGACCTTGTTTATAACCGCAGGCGCACCGTGTGTATGCAATTCAATAACATCTTCGCCTGTAAAAGAATTTGGGGCAGGGAAGTAAATTGCCAAACACTGGTCAATCAAGTCATTATTTTCATCACGCAGGTTTGTAAAATATGCGTGGCGTGGTGTTGAATTTGATTTGTTTATAAAAGTTGCAAAAGTATCAGATAAGTTTTCGCCAGAAATACGAATGACGGAAACACCAGATTTTCCATGTCCACTTGATAATGCAAAAATTGTGTCGTTATTCATCCTTTATTTCCCTTTGCTGATTTCTTTTAATGCCATTGGGACTAGTTTTGAAACATCGGAATCTGGATTTTCGTTTACCAGTTTTTGTGCCATTTCAATAATGTCCAGTCTGCGGTAACCCAATGATTCCAACGCCATTAACAAATCGGGCAGGGCAGATGATTGTGATACAGATGCATCAGGCGCAAATAATGTTGCAGACGCACCACCAACCTTGTTCTTTAATTCAACGATGATTTTTTCTGCCATCTTTTTGCCGACGCCTGGGGCGGTTGCGATTGTTTTTGCGTCGCCTGTTGCAATTGCGGATATCAATGTGTCAGACTTTATCGTGCCCATTATTGCCAATGCAACCTTTGGACCCACGCCAGATACGCCGGTCAGCATATTAAATAAATCTTGGGATTGAATACTGGAAAAACCAAACAGGCGAATTGAATCTTCGCGGACAACTGTTTCAATCCACAGTTCAACAGTTGATTTGTGGGTAAGGTATTCGGCAGTAAAAACCTTGTACCCAACGCCACGAACCAACAAAATAATAAAACCATCGCCGATATAGTCAACAATGCCTTGCAATTTTCCAATCATTTGTTATCCTTTTACTGGTAATTTTAATCTAAATAAATAAAAAGGTCAAATATGAGTGGACACAGTAAATGGCATAATATTCAACATAAAAAAGGCGCAGCCGATGCCGCACGCAGTGGTTTGTTTACAAAACTGGCACGTGAAATCACAATGGCTGCGAAATTGGGCGATAAAAACCCAGATAATAACCCAAGATTACGCTTGGCAATTTTGACAGC
>JAZOUE010000151.1:0-7243 GCA_045658045.1 Candidatus Enterousia sp. | reverse complement strand
TCTACCCCGATTTTGTCGGCAGCATTTTCCGCCTCGGCCAGTTTTTTCGCCTCTTCGTCAGATGCTTTTTCAGAAAGAGTATAAATTGAAAATCCCTTCATTTCACGCTTTGGGTTCGCGTTTGCGTGCAAAGATATAAATAAATCGGCCTTTTTCTTTTCTGCAATTGATGCACGTTCTGCCAATTTTAAATATCTGTCATCGCTGCGCGTCATATATGTTTTAAACCCATTAGAATCCAATTTGCTTTTCAATTTCTTGGCAACCGATAAGACAATATCTTTTTCACGTGTTCCACCCCTGCCAATACAACCAGGATCTTTGCCACCATGACCTGCGTCAATAACAACAATATATTTGCGTGAAGCAGTTATCGCAGTTGTCGGAACCGCCGAAGCTGTTGTATATTCAGGCAATTCGCCATATTCAGACGCAGATGGCGTAGCTGTCTTGGCCACAGGTGCAGCCCCCGCCATAAAATCCAAAACCAAGCGATAATCACTGTCGCCATTTGGTTCCAGTATCATAATATTGCCCTTGGCAATTTCAGAAATAGGTTTGCGTAAATTAGCAGTCAACTTCAAACTGTCCCCAACCTGCATTTGTATAATAGACGACACCAGCCCACCAGATGCCAGCTTTGGTGTTATAGAATTGTTTGCTGATGTATTTGGTAATGTGATAACCAGTTGATTCGTTGGATATGATAAATTATAAGACGGGCGCGACAATGTTTCAATAACCAGACGCGTTTTATTGTTTGGCTGAACCCCTGTACGCAATGACTGTAATGAATTTCGTGCAGCGAATGCCACACGTGGCAAAAATACTGTTGCCATCACAGAAAAACCAGTCATTTTTAAAACATCGCGTCTTGTAAATTTCATAGGAAATATTTTACCAAAAAAACAATAATTTTCCAAGTTAAAAAAAAACGCCAATCGGCGGACGTTTTTTTAATATACACAATTTGCAAATGTTTGTGCCACCATTGATTGTTCTTGGTTTGTCATTTGTGTCACTGGTACAATATAACATCTGGCACTATCACGTAAGACAAACACTTTTGTTCCACGAATATATGCTTTTTGCATATTGTCCATTTCAGCACTATTTAAAAACGCGTTTTGTACTGTTGGTGGATTCGTTAACGCAGCATTTACAACCTGTAAAGCTTCGTTAGCATTATAAATATCTGTGCGAGATGTGACTTCTAACCAAATTGGTTGGGCAGCATAAGGATTTTCAACCTGCTGTGTATTTTTAGAAATTGCAGCAGCAACTGCCAATGTCGCAACTGTCTGCAACGCAGAAGAATCGCTTGACTGAACGCGTACAGGTGTATTTATTTGCAGATTGTCACCACAAGCCAAGTTCATACGATTGGTATATCCAGCCAATACTGCATCAACAGCAGACTGCCAGTCATCGCCTTTTTTATTCGCATCCAAACCAACAAGTTTTTCTGCCCAGCCCCAAATGTCAGCGCCAACATTGCCCGCAGATGCAAAACGAGTTACCATTTCAGCACTGCCACCAGGTACGCCAGAACCACAATAATCAGTCAAATGAGAAACCAGCATACTGTTAGTTTCATTGCCATACGCCAATGCAACAGCGTGACAAGACATCGCAGCATTCAATTCTTGGCGTCTTTGGATACATAGCGCAGAATTTGATTTAGATAGTTTATCTGCCATGTTCGCCATAGACAAATAAGATGCAACTTCTTGTTGGATGTATGCAGGACATATACGCGCAGCAGTATTTACACCATTCATACCATTTAATGTGTTAACCGCATATTGTGGTAATAAAATTTCCATATCACGTTGCAAGCATAACAATGCGTAATTATACAAATCACTTTCAGTTGCATACATACACTTAGACGAAGTTTGACCTGGCACAATAGTAACATCGCCACAATATTCAGATAGGCAGTTGAAAATTTTTGTACGACATGCTGTATCAACATCAGGTTGTGTTACCATATAATATGTATTGCGTTGATTCATTCTGTATGTTTCTGCCAACCCCGCATTGCCACGCAAATTATTAGAAGTTGACGGTGTCTGAATAAGAACCCCACGCGAAGCGTCAGCAGCACTAACTGTACCAGCAGATACTGCATCCGCAGATTTCCCTATAAAAAATGCACAAAACAAGCCGCATAAACATAAAAATCTATTCATACTAATCCCTCTCGTTGAAGTGATTTTATCATATTTCAAAAAAAAACGCAAACATTCATTTGATTTAAAACAAATAAATTGTTATGATTACGGTCATGATGATTACAAATGAATTTTTACAACAAATCTCGGACGACATTTCTGCCGTCAGGGGGTTTCTTTGACCCAGATAAATTAAAATCACAAATTGAAAAATTAGAGGAACAAGCAAACGCGCCCGATTTATGGGATAATCCAGAGAATGCACGCGCTGTTTTGCAAAAAAAATCATCTATTGAGAAAACTTTAAAAGAATTATTGGACTTGGAATCTGACTACCAAAATTTGTGTGAACTGTTTGAACTGGCGCCTGATGATTCAGATGTAATCGTTGCAATTGAACGACTGGCAAACGCTGCGCACAAGGCAAAGTTTATTACACTGTTCCGTGAACCAGCTGATAATAGCGGCGCATTTTTGTTTATTCAGGCCGGTGCCGGCGGAACCGAGGCGCAAGACTGGGCGCAAATGTTATCGCGCATGTATACACGATGGGCAGAACGCCATAACTTTACAGCCGAAGTTATAGAAGAACACGAAGGCGATGTTGCAGGTATAAAAAATATTACATACAGAATTACTGGCGAACGCGCATACGGTTGGCTAAAAAATGAAATTGGTGTACACAGATTGGTTCGCATATCGCCTTTTAACGCCAATGGAAAACGCCAAACCAGTTTTGCTTCTGTTGATGTCTGGCCAGACATTGATGACACAATTGAAATCGAAATTAATGACAAAGACTTGCGAATTGACACATATCGTGCATCTGGCGCAGGTGGTCAGCATGTAAACAAAACTGACAGTGCTGTTCGTATTACTCACATTCCAACAAACACTGTGGTCACGTGTCAGAACGAACGCAGTCAGATTCAAAACCGTGAAATGGCAATGAAAATGCTGCGCAGTAAATTGTACGAACTGGAAATGCAAAAACGCGCCGAAGCAGAAGATGCCGCCAAGGCCGCCCAAAAGAAAATTGAATGGGGGAGCCAAATTAGAAACTATGTGTTGTACCCATATCAACTGGTCAAAGATGTTCGAACAAATGTTGAAAAAACGGATTCTGATGCTGTATTAGATGGCGATTTAGACGATTTTATGCTGGCATCACTGCAACAAAATTAAAATACACTCTTGACTTTTATAAAAATTGACATAAAATATCTTTTGACAACAAAAAGAGATTTTAATCATGAATCAAGAATTGTTTATCATGCGCAAGTGTATAATTTTGAAACACTGCCCTGATGCGACGAACATAATGCTGCCTGTTGTAATTGGGGCGCAAAATAATGTGTTGATTGCTGAAACACCAAGTGGTCAAAAAGTTTTCAAATTTGGCGCGCCTGGTTTGGCTGAAAAAAATGCGGCTGTCAGCCAACTGTACAACATACGCAGAATTCCTGTACCGCATGTTACAGCACATAAAGTTGGTGGTGTTTGTTTTGAAAAATCCGACAAGGTTGCTGGAATCACACTGTTTGAAGCAATACAAAATGGCATGTCACGCGAAAAAATCAAGCAAGTTTACGAAGATATTTTGGTTGAATTTGATAAAATGTCACATATTTGGCCTGCGCATTTGAATAACAACCTGACACGCAACGTACATGATATTGCATTATTAAATGTATCTAATACTAATACCCCTACTCTGGGAAAGCTTTGTATGGCATTGGTATATATAATGAACTTGGGGCGCAAACAAGACCAAGCTATATTCCATTCTGATATCACACCGAAGAATATAATTGTATCGCCAGATGGTAAATTCAAATGTTTTATCGATTTAGACAGCGTATGCATATGTAACAAGAATTATGCGTTCGGCATTATGGCAGCAAAATACCAAGAACTGGGGCTTGACATAAATGAACTGATGAATAAATATCATCAGATTTCTCATAATAGACTGCCCCAGAACATGATTAACAGACGCGTTGCGTTGGCAACATCTGTAAAGCGTTTATTGTGGCAACATGCAAATAAAAAGAACCGCCAAAAATAATCTGAATCTTGCATTTTAGTAATATATTCGTTATAATCACGCGTGCCGTGCCCATAGCAGAACTGGATAATGCGTCACCCTCCGAAGGTGAAGATTGTGGGTTCGAATCCCGCTGGGCACGCCATGTTTATTATACTGTGGGGTTATAGCATGAAAAACTTTATAAAATTATTTCTGCCGATTATTGCTTTATCAGCTTGCAACAGCGTTCATATGCATCCAAACACACTTGATACCACACAGGTATTATATGTTGATGCAGGAGGCAAAATAATGACACAAAAATTCAAGGAGCGCATGGAACAACGAGGCTACAAACTAACTGTTGGTCATAAACGCACAAGCATCAAAACAACATATATAACTTCAACTGGCGAAGAATCTATTATTTCCGATGCAGACATTGGCAAGGCACGCTATTTGATATTTATGCAAGAAACCAAGAACAAATTCAGACCAGTTTGGTGTTCTTTGAACGGCTTTTGGTGGACAGATTTTATGGTTTCTATATCTGATAACACGACTGGACACGAATTGTTACACTGGAATGGACGCGGTTGCGTAAACAGTTCTGTACGGAAATTGGACAGAATTCTGGACGCGTTAGAGAAAAAAGAAACTTTTTAATTTTTTATCTTGCAAGAATTTTTATTTCATATATAATACACCACCGTGGGTTAGTAGCTCAGTTGGTTAGAGCGGAGCGCTCATAACGCTTTGGTCGTGGGTTCAAGTCCTACCTAACCCACCAAAATTTCGCACCAGTTGGTGCGTTTTTTTATTTTTTCCCTGAGATTATATTTTTTACTTGCCCTGCCCCATATAAATTTTCTACACTTTCCCTGAAAGAGAGGAAAAATTGAATATAAAACGCCATTTTCTGCGGTTTTTTGCCACTATTTTATTTGTGCTTGGTGTGCAAAGTGTTGCCATGGCGCTTGATAGCTTTGATAGTACGACAGAACTGGTGGACAGTTGTACGAGTCAGACGACAAAGGCGAGTTGTGAATTAAGCACATTATGTACTTGGGTACCACAAGTCGCAGGCACAAGCACAGGCGGATATTGTTCGAAGAGCGCAACAACAACCCCTGAATTGCCTGGCGTTGAATATACCCCTACTTGTGACAAGGGGGAATATTTGAATTATGTTACATGTGTTCCTTGTGACGACGGTTATACGACCAGTGGAACGGGTGCTACAAGTGCTTCGGAATGTATTCCAGAAGTAATAAAAATAAATTATTATGTTAACGACGAACTTGTTTCAGGCAGCTATTCTTGTACATACGACACTAGTTTTAATATCTTATCATCTGTTACTTTGCCAACAGGTTATACTAGCATAAACAAATGGGTCGATGATGACAATCAAAATGAATTTACACCTGGCAAGCCTGTACCATGTACCGATGACGGAATCAGCGTCACCAGCGGAGAAATTAACCTGCGTGCGGTTTTGGAACCAGGGAAATATACAATAACACTGGATAAAAATAATACTGCTGCTGTTGCTGGAACAGCTACAATTTATACAACATATGACACCGGTGTGTATTTAGATAGTGGACGCACACAACAAATGACTACTTCTGCAAATCCTATTGTACCGCCAACATTGTCTTATCGACTGACATATAATGCGAACGGGGGCAGTGCTTCTGTGGAATCAGAGACAGTTATACGGAATTTTTCAGGCTATTATGCTACTGCTAGTGGTACTAATACTGTTCTTACTAGATACATAAGTGATACCGGTTATTTAACAACTGTTGGCTTAAACAAGGCTAAGAACGCCACCAGTCAAACATGGTATGCGCGTTGGGCCGATGCATCTGCGGTAACTTTGCCAACTGCGACACGTACTGGTTATATTTTTAATGGCTGGTATACTGCGCCAACTGGGGGCACCAAGGTCGGCGTTGCTGGTGCAACATATACCCCAACAGCAACTACAACTTTGTACGCACAATGGACAAAGATTACATGCACAGACGGCAAAATGTTGATTGATGACGAATGCGTTACCCCTGAATTTACCATTGAAACGGTTGAAATGGCGGCAGGTTCTACATTTAGCTTTAACATGTCTGCATCTGGTATCTTCTATGTTGACTTTGATGATGGTCGTGGTGTACAAAAAATAGAAAGAACAGATAATACAACAAACAAAACATATACATCTAACGAATATGGCACCGATGGCACCCATACAATTAAAATGTACGGTGACGCAACTGGGTATACAGCAGCAAGTAATACCGCCGCAATCAGTTTCAGTGGCAACAAGAACATAAAAACTGTTAACGGCAGTTTGGGCGCCATATTCAGTGGCAGTGCGAGTTATATGTTCTACGGCACATTCAATAACTGTACATCATTGACCAGCATCCCATCTGATTTGTTTGCGGGTGTCAATGGCAGTGCGGAATATATGTTCTCTGGGACATTCCATTACTGTACATCCTTGACCAGCATCCCCGAAAACCTGTTTGCTGGTGTCAGTGGCAGTGCGAGTTATATGTTCAACGGTACATTCTCTAGCTGTACATCATTGACCAGCATCCCCGAAAATCTGTTTGCGGGTGTCAGTGGCAGTGCGAGTTATATGTTCTACGGTACATTCAATAACTGTACATCATTGACCAGTTTGCCGGATGGCTTGTTCAAGAATATAGAGGGTAAGCCAGCAAATAGTATGTTCATATATACATTTAAAGGTTGTACAAAATTATCCGGCTATATCCCTGCGAACACATTTGAAAAGATGGATTCAACGGACTTTAATTCTGCAATGATGACGGAAATCTTCAACAACACAGCACTTGCAACGACATGTCCAGCCGGCACAACACAATACATTACAGGCTTTGAATCCGCATGGAATGGACATGTTGCCTGCGCACCATGCCCAGATGGCATATGCGTCAAGTCATTACCATGTTCATCAGAATATGGTGCTGGGGAACATGAATGTACTTATAATCTGAATACCAAC
>JAZOUE010000150.1:0-18823 GCA_045658045.1 Candidatus Enterousia sp. | reverse complement strand
AATGCAGCCAGCACAATACCAATAATTAAAAATAACTTTATTTTCTTCATGATGATTTTTTCCTTGTATTTGGAATATAGCACGTATTTTTACAATGTACACCAAAATATTTTTGTTTATTTTTTTATCTTTTTATGGTATAATACACAGCACAGCGACAGAAATTAGTCTGTCGTTTTTTTATTCCGCCAGCAATGGCGTTTTTTTATTTTATAACAACAAAAGGTTTTAATTTATGTCTAGACAAATACAAATACGACGCGGTACGAAAAATCAGCACGCGTCTTTTACAGGTGCCATTGGCGAAGTTACAATGGACACCACGAATAAAACATTACGTGTTCACGATGGTGTAACGGTTGGAGGTAATGAAATTCTAAGCCGCAGAGGCTTTTATTCGTATATTACAGATTGTTTAACAGAAATTCACCAGAATATTAATTTAGAATTTTCTGATGGTACAATAACACTAAAAGCGGGTTCTAGAACTTATATACCAAATGAAGGCGATTTATTTACAGCATACGATTTTAAAAACAATGTCACTCGTAGTGGGGCTGTAAGTAAGCCTAGTTTTTTAGTTGCTTTATTTGATAAAACAAGTGGTGCGTTTGTCCAATTATTTACGATTAGTACAGATAATGCTTGCAGTGGTGTCACCGATACGCTTGTTAGTGTAAAACAGCATTTGTGGTATGATACCGCTAATAACGTGCTTAGATATTATGGAAATGATGGTGTTACTAACAGTTATTATACTTCTTTCCCATTAGCGATTGTAAATGGCGAAGGTTCGGCTATTACCAGTCTAGACCAAGTATTTAACGGTTTTGGTTATATTGGTTCGACTGTGTTTGTTTTGCCTGGTGTTAAAGGTTTGATACCAAATGGCAGAAACGAAGATGGAACATTAAAGAATTTTACAATGAATAATACAATTGTTAGGATTTCTACAAAGACGGGACCTTGTTCTGCGATTATTTCAATGGCACAAGGCGGATATCTTAATACTGCTGAAGAAATGAACTATAATTCAGATACAAATTTTAATTATGGTGTTAACGGTAATGTTATTCGTTTAAATGCAGGAACATTTGTTTGTGATTCTGGTGGCAAAGTAACTTCTTTTAATCCAAAAAAAGTATTTTCTTTTGTGTCTTAAAAAAATCCCCCGTTTGGGGGATTTTTTATTGTTCGCATATCAATAATGTTTCTGAAGCAATAGAACCAATTGTAGGTTTGAATATCTTGAATTTATATCCCAGATTCCAACTCTCTATCATTGGTTTGATATCCAAAAAGTCATCAACATTATGATAAATAGAAATCAACAATGTTGGTTTTTGTGTGCGAATTGTTTCGTATGCGCCACGCAAGAAAGATTGTTCTGCGCCCTCGATATCAACTTTTATCAAACCGACATTTAAATTATGTTCGCGAACATAATCATCGATTTTGATAACAGGACATTTTTCAATATATTTCGGATTTTTAAGCATTATATCGTTTTGGGTGCTGCCAGAACCATTGAAACGCATTTCTATTTCACCTGGTTTATCACCAACAGCGGTATGAACAGGCACAGCGTTTTTAATGCCATTTAATTCAATTGTTTTCAGCATATGGTTATAGTTTTCGTTTGTTGCCTCGAAACTATGAACCTTGCCAGTTGTTAATGGTGCCAGCATCAGTACAGAATCGCCGATAAATCCGCCAATATCCAAAATATCTTTGTCTTTGAATGTATCAACAGAGTTTAATTGACTTATTCCATGATTATAGACAAAAACACTTGCTTCGAAATGATTTATTGGCAACATATAGTTTTTATACGCATACAAATTGTCAGAAACCTTCAAGATTTCTTTTGATAAATCACGCAGTTTTCTTAATTGTTCCTGTTCTGTTGTTGTGAATATGTCCAATTTAGATTTTGCGCCTTTTATTTGTTGTAATTTTCGGATTATTTTTACAACTGTTTCTGCGCTTTCTGCTGGTAAACCTGATATCAATTTTTTAAAACGTTCTTCAAAGTTAGGCGCAGCAGTCATGTCGCACATGCCAAGTTCTGACAAAGTCGCTATTGCAGTTGGATTGAAATACAAAACATTATTTTGTTCAATGTTATTATTTATAATATCTTTTTTGTTTGTATCCAGTGCGCTAACAATATTTTCTTTTGTATCAGCGATATTTTTTGTCAGTTCTGTAAATGAACTTTGATTTTGTTTGTTTAGCTCAGAACTATCTTTTTGTAATAAATCTGTTTGTTCTGACATCTGCTTGGATATTTTTGCAAATGTATCAGCGATATTTTTTGTCAGTTCTGTTAAATCTGTTTGTTCTGACATTTGCTTGGATATTTTTGCAAAATCCGACTTTGTTTCAGATGCAAGTACAGCAATATTACTGTTTGTTTTTTCAGAATTGACCATTGTTGCACTTTTTTGTTCAGAAATTAGATTAATAATATTTTCTGAAACATTGTGTATTTTATGTGGTATTTTAGAAATCATACTTGTCATGTTTTCTAAGGTATTACTTGTCGTATCTGTCAGGGTTAAAATTTGCTGTGACAAATTATTTGTTTCAGATTTACCTGCATTTGTAAAATATGTAATTTGTCTGGACAAGGATGCAAATTTTTCATCAACAATTTTTTTCTGATTTTCAGCGACTGTATTTATAAGTTTTTGCAAGTCGTTTTGTTGATTTTTTATTTGTGCAATATGATTTGACAACTCACTTTTTGCGGATGCGACAGATTGCATGATTTTTGCAAAATTTTGATTTAGCATATCTGTTTTTCCACGATGACTGCGAGAATACAGAAAAAACTTAGAATGTTTTTTTAATTTCAACGATGGGATACGCGCAAAACGCATAAACATACTTGCAAGTATATAGTATGGGAATAATAAATATGGTTTTATTTCGCGTTTTTCTTTTGAGATTTGTGGCTTAATTTTTTTCAGTTTATAATATTCGCCTGTGTCAATATTATATGCCAGTCTAGGCAGTTGTATCCAATCGCCTAAAACCCTGTTGAATTTTTCAGGTTCTATCACAGATAGACCAGAACCAGATGTAAATGTCAATTCGCGGAATAATACTGAGCCGTTATATTCAATAAAGTCTATTCTGACATACGGTACATCAACCAGCATTTTTTTTGCTAGTTCCAGCGCCTTGTGAAATGCTTTTTTATCTGGTATTGATGTCATTTTTTTATAATGGTTCGGTGAAATTGCAAATTCTGTTGGTTTTTCATCTGGATAGAATGTTCCGCGTACCAAAGTATCTGCATCTTTGATTGATTCGACGGATACAAATTTAATTTGTTTTGAAAAACACCAAATTTGAATTTCATGGTTAGATTCCGCAGGGTCTATATATTTTTCAATAATAATTTTTGGTTTTATATCGCGATAATGTAATTCTGTACCCCATTTATATGCGTAATTATCGCTCATCCATCTGTCCATTTTTGATTTAGCTTCTGCCATATCAAGTTTGGATTTATCTGTAACAATAATGTTCCAACCGCATCCATGATTAGTCTTTATGACAAACTTATCGGGTAATTTATCAAAATCAATTTCATCAAAGGAGTCAAAAGAGCCATAAATTGGAACTAGGTATTTTTTGCCAATTGTTTTTGCAACCCAGTCGCGAACCAAGTGTTTGTCTGCCAGCAAGGTTTTAATTGGTGTTGAGTTATACAGTTTTAACCATTGCAGTTTTTCATTATATGTTTGTGGATTTTCGATATTCAGATTTTCTTTTTTTACACGTAAATACCAATCGCATAACATTTGGGCGTATAGGTCTTTTGGATTATTTTTCTGCAAAAAGTCCGTAACATATTTTGGACAATTTACATGTTTTGATATGTTTGTTACAGTGTCATATAGTTCTGGAATATATTTTTGTTTTAATAATGCTGTAAAGGTAGACCATCTATAAATTGCACCAACAAGAAAGTTATTTATAATTTTATCTTTGGTTTCTTGTTTAAAAGAAGATTTCTCAAGATAAAAATCAGTGATAAGTTTTACAATTTCAACATAATGTGAAAATAATTTATCCCAGTTTTGTGTTGCTTGTGCTGCATGGGCGCGTCTGTAATACAGTTGTTGTTTTTTTACACCGTATCTATTTACGCAATTTAATGCTGTGTGTACAAATAAATTATCTTCAAAGAACAATCCTTCAGGAAATCTTAATTTATTTGTTTTAATAAATTCGTGTTTATAAAATAAAAGACACGCGGAAATTGGGATTTGATTAACAATACTTTCAATATTATGCTTTTGAAATACAGTGTCTTCATCCGGTGTGTATAATGTTTTTAAGCCGTTGTGCTCTTCATATTCTCCTGTATCATCATAATATTTTATGCCTTCAAAATTGACCATGTCTAAATTATGTTTTTTTGCATGGTTATATAACAAATCGCAAGAATCATTTCTTAGCCAGTCATCAGAATCCAGGAATAAAATATATTCGCCAGTTGCAATGCCCAATGCATTGTTTCTGGAGCAAGACAGACCTTGATTCTTTTGGTCAATGACGGTTATTCGGTTGTCATTTTTTTCGTATTCTCTTAAAATTTCCAAAGTGCCGTCTTTTGAGCCATCATTGACACAAATTATTTCGATTTCTTTACATGTTTGGTTTATCACGCTATCCAGACATTCACGTAAATATAATTCCACATTATAGCAAGGGATAATAACGGAAACTTTTGGTTGGTATAATTCATTGTATAATCGGTCTGATAAAATATTTTTTGCCATTTGTTTTACATTTTGTTTTTGTTCTTCAGTACACGCAGACAATTCCCACGCAAAAGAGGATTTTATTCGTGACAAGAATGCTTGTTCAAAGCTTTTATATAAATTTAACTGTTCAAGATTTTTTTCCAGTTTGTTCGCGGCATATAAGAAACAATCGATCATGTTTGCCCGCTTAGATGTTGCGTTATTTTCACGAATAGAGCGATAATAAATAAAAGGTTTGTCAATCATACTGATTTTTTGTGAAGCAAGCATTGCGGTACAAATACAAGTTATGTCGTTGCAACGAATAAAATTTTCGTAACGCAAGTTATTCTTATCAAACAATGCTTTGCTGAACATTTTTGTCCATGGATTTGGGTTGCAAGATGTCAGCAAACAGTCAGAAAAAATGTTCGGTGAAAATGGTGAAGCATCAATAAACTTCTGTCCAATTTTTGTTTGATTAGTTACTTGTTTTTTTGTGTGGTTATAAATATAATTTCCGCAAATAACGGTGTCTGAACCGTCTTTTTTTGCAGTGTTGTACATTTCTTCTAACATGTTTAAATCAAAGAAATCATCGCTGTCCAAGAAAGACAAATATTCTCCGCGTGCAACGGATATACCTGCATTGCGTGCAATGCCAGCGTGTAAATTTTTTTGAGCGATAACTGTAATGCGTTTGTCGTTTTTTGCATACTCTAGCAATATTTCCAAAGATTTATCTGTAGAGCCATCATCAACGCAGATTATTTCAATTTCTTTTAGTGATTGTTTTATAATTGAACCAATACATTCGCGCAAATATTTTTCAACATTATATACAGGTATAATTACAGACACTTTTGGGGTATAAGAAATTTTGTTTTGAATCAAAATTTCAGCGGTTGTATCAGGGTCGCCAACTGCATTTTTTACAGTAATGGTTTTAATGTTTTTACCTGTGCGTGCGTTTGTTGTTTTTGCTAATTTCTTTGTAATTTTCTTTGCCATAACCCAACCCCTGTATTATTTGCCGCTTTTAATTTTGTTGATTTCGTCTTTCAGACGATGGTATTCGTTGTGTACGCGTACTGGATATTCCCAGGCGTGTTTAATTTTTTGTTTTAATGTGCGCTTTGGTTTTATTGTTTTGCCGGACACTGTTCTTATTGTGCGACCTTCGTTTTTACCGTGTTGTAGATAATGCACCAGTGGATTTATCCCTGCTGACTTCACATCTTTATATGTATTTAAATAATGTATTGTATCAAAATGTTTTGACGGGTTGCGTCCTTCGTTTGCGCCATATCGAATATAGTGTTCAACTGCATCAATCTTTGAGCTTTTTACATCAGGATATTTTTTAAGATACCATTTTTTATTAAATAGTTTTGATTTTTTTACAGTTTTATATACAGCCCGACTAATCGTGCTATTTTGTGAGTCTGCGGGTAATTCGTGAACATGACGTCCTTCTAATTTGCCATAGTTTATATAGTGTACCAAGGGACAAACTTTTGCAGAAGCAACATCTGGATTGTTCGCTAGATATGCATTTGTATCAAAATGTGTTGATGGATTGCGTCCTTCTTGCCAGCCGAATGTCAAATAATGGTGAATAGGATTTAATTTTGCTTGTTTGACATCTGGGTATTTATGTAAATAGTATTGTTCATCAAACATACCAGAATTACGAATTTTATTGAACAATACAATTTGTTCAAATTTTTTTGTTCTAATTAATCCAAGCGATTTTTTTAATTTTAACCAAAACATGCTACTTTGTCCTTTAGATTAAACGGTTTTTCTTAAAAACTTGTTTTGCGTATGCGATGTTTTTACACAAATCGCAACGATTTGTTATTCTTGATTGGTCATCGGAATCATTGTACAGCATACAAACTTCTTTGATAAAAACAGGTTTATAATGTTTTGTATATCTGACAATCAGTTCCCAATCAACCAAGCGGGTCATATTTTCATCAAATCCACCCAGTTTGTTGAAAATTTCTTTGTGGTGTACCAGCGTGCCAAGGTCTATATAGTTTCCGATCAACAATTGCTTAAAGTTAAAATCTTGACCTATTATTCGGCCTAGCTGGGTTTTTCCCATACAATAGAAAATCTTGTTTTCTTGGGAATTCGTTTTAATTGCCTTTGCAAATGTATATAGAAAATTTGGAAATACACTGTTGTCGGAATCAAGATATGCAATCCAATCGTTTTGTGCGTGCTGTAATCCTGTATTTCGTGCGGCACAAACACCAGAATTCGTGGTGTATATATATTTAATTTTGTTGCTGTTGATATGTTCTGCGAACAGTTTATGTATCATTTCTTTCGTATCATCGTCTGACCCGTCGTCAACAATAATTATTTCAAAATTTTCATGCGTCTGTGCCAGCAAGCTATAAATCGCCTTTAACAACATTGCACATCTGTTGTATGTTGGAACGATTACCGAAAATGCAATATCTTCAAAAGACTGTTCTATCAACAGAATGTTTTTTGGTCTGTTTGTTTCATAGTGAATCAGTGGACAAATATTCTTGGTTAAACATTCTGGTATTTGTGATGTGTAGATAGAAGTATTAAAGTCTGGACCTGGGTTTCGTCCTTCGTGCCAGCCAAACTTTAAATAATGTATCACAGGGTCTGTGTTTTCTGCAGCGACATCAGGATATGTTTTTAAATACCAGTCAGAATCAAACAACTTTGAATTCTTGACGGTGTTATATTCTTTTTTTAAATGTCGCTGTTTAAAAAAACGCATTCTTTGTTACGCCTCTGTAATTGTTATTTTTAAAATAGGCAACTTATCAAGCAAATACATTTTATAGCTTGTATGTTTACTGCCGTTGGCGTGTTGCCGATGAATAGTGATAAAGGGGATGCTGAATAATGTTAATCTGAAACATTTTTTATATTTAGCATTTTCTGTCGCCAATGTTAGCGGAATTTTATTGCGTACAGCATGTTTGTAAATATCGTCAACGATTTGTACTGTTGTGTATGGGTACAAGAATTGTAAACCACCCAGTGCTTCCAAGGCGGTCTTTTTCACAAAAGGTATCCCGCGTTTTAGCATTTCTATTGGTTGTTGATACATGTCGTGTGATTGTTCGCCGACTTGTCCTGATATAAAGGTGGACATTTTATACCCGTGCTTTAAAATTGTCTGTGACAGTCCGACTTCGTACTTTAATACAATCAGTTGTTTTGCTATTTCATGTGTGACATTGTTCATAAAGTTAGACAGAAATTCTTCATTAGCGACGCGTTGGCTGATTCCAACAAACCAAGATTGTACCTGAATTGGTGTCGGTTTGTTTTGAAAGTCTGTCATGCCGGTTAAATCAGCGCCACGCGATTCTAAATCTTCCAGAATGTTCTTTATGCTAAATAACGGGCCATAAACACTGTCATTTACAAAGTAAATCCAATCATATTTATTCAATAATTTATTCTTTTTGGCATACTTAAAACCGCGCTTATATGAGCCAAAATCATATTCCCCATGATTCACAGCAGTCACAGACAGCATATTCTTGACAGCTTTTACTTTTGTGATTTCTGTGTCAGGTAGATTATTGTCCATTGTAAAAATAATATCGCCCAATTCAGATAGCGACTGTAAATAGTGCAATAATGTAGTATCAACGATACAATCTTTATCGTACCCTGCAAAAATAAATAGCCGTTTAGACATTGTTTTTTTCCTGTTTTTTTATTTTGAATTGACATTATAGTATGTAAAAAAGGAAAAGCAACCTTAGAAGTGAATATTTTTTTGTGCTTAAAATAGGTTGTAACCCCCTTTTGTTTGCCTAAAAGTATATTCGTATATTTTATGCTTTTTTATGTATCTTGGTATATATTGAATCAATTTTTTTGGGTTGTTCTGGTAGATAAAAAATATATTGATATTTGAGTGTTTGTTTGATAGCTTTTGCCCATGTACACAAAAAAGAGGTTAAGAAGATGAAAAAGGTTACAATAAAACATAATGTTACAGTGCGTGATTTTTATGAAATTATATTGAATGTTTGCAAATCTATTGCAAAGTTATCCTTGAACAAAGAATGTAGATTTTTTGCTAGAAATAAGTCGCGTCAAAGAAAAGAAGTTATACAAATCGCATCAGAATCAATTTCGGATAAACAACTGGATTTGGAAAGATTGGTTTCAGAATATGAAATTGAAAAAAAAGCCAGCAAACAGGCAAATAAATCTGCGTCATTTTATGAAATTGCAACATGGTTGTTGGCTTTGAAAAATCGTGAAGATTATCAAAAGCGTCTGAAAGTGTTACAAGAAGAACAACAAAATAAAGAAATTGCGGAAAGATATTTTGATAAATTAAAACGTAAAAATATTACAGATGCCCAATTTTTGCGTGAAAAGAGTTTTTATAAACAGCGTCTGCAACAAATGCAAATCGAAACAGATTATCAAGAAATTTATGACGAAACAAAAAATATGCGTCGTGTTGTAGATACTTATAACTTGCAAAAAACCAAATAAGAACTTCGCCCGTTTGGGCGTTTTTTAATGGTGTTTTAAAAAATGTTTTTGAATAAAGATGTTTTTATGATAGTATATGAATATATGTATAAAACAAAGGGATAACTAAATGGATATTTTATCAATTTTTACTGGATCATCAGTTGTATCTATGTTTGTTGCTTTTGTGTGCGCGGTTGCTGGTATTCGTTGTTTAATTTATGGTATTATGGGCGCTACTTCTACATTGCTGCGTGTTTCGGGGGCGTGTTTATTTGCTGTGTTGGCATATTTTTTGTGGAAACATGCTGGCTCGTTACATGGTTCAAATGCAATTGATAACTTTGTATTCAGTTCTTGGAATGATGTCAAGGTACTTGTGGGCAAACTGATAAGTAGTATAAAATCTTAATGATAAAAAACCGCCAATCTGGCGGTTTTTTTATCGGTGTTTTAATTTCTCTTTTTCCCGTAACGTGATAAAAATTTATTTATTTGTGAATTAGTTACAGTTTGTATATCTGGTTTTTTTTCTATTTGTGTAATGTTTGTAATTTTTTGTTTAGTTTTTGTTTTAACAGCGTACAGGTTTTGGTTTTCGCCAGTGCCCAAGAAGGCTTCTTTTAACAAATTATCATACTTTTGTCGGAAGTCTTTGTTGTGTTTGTATAAAAAATCAGAAATGTGTTCAACAAGCCCTGAATGGCTGTTCGGGTTAAAACTTTTTATGCGTGAAAATTTACCGTTTTCTGATATTTCTAATGCTTTGTTATCGCTTGTTCTGATGTGAATATCGTTGAATTTTATATCGTTGTTTTTTACAGCATCTATAATCATATCAAACAGAAAGTCTTGCATTGCTTCGTAATCAAGCTGCCATTCTGGATATTTTATATCATTAAAATCAACTTTGCATTCAGTCAAGTATGCTTGTTTACCTGAGGAATTGTCCCAATTGTCTTGCATGTTTTTAATGTGATTTTCTGCAGCCTGACGATTGGTAAAAAAGTAATATCCATTACTTTGTCCACCCAATGCATTCTGTGAAGGATTAAAGTAACCAGATTGCTTTATTTGATTAAAAGTCGCATTGTCTATTGGTGTAATAATGTGATACAGGATAATTTCTTTTGATTTTATCTTATCTGTTGCGGACTTTAATTTTTCAATGGTTGTTTTCATTTTGTTTAATTCTCTTTTTACAAAAGACTATCATTTATTGGATTATGACGCAATATTAAAAAAGCTGCTGGATAAAGATATTCGTTTCTTGTGATAAGATATTTAGCCATTGTATAATTCCAAATAATCCATTTGCAACAAATGCCCATATCGCACCAAATGCAAGTAAATTAGCTGTTGGTAAAAAGATTGTTGAAAAACAATGTCCTGCATCAACAAAATCCGATTGATTAGGGTGGATTTGATAAATATTATAAACGATGCGATGCCCCAGCAATGCCCCCAATACAGTTGTGAAAAAGCCTGTGGTGCCTTGGTATATAGTTGGGTTGAATGTTTGCAATATAATTTGTGCACAAATTACCAAACTTATATACATAGGCCAAATATATGGCGCCAAATCAATAAACCAATTTGTTTTGCCGTTATGTTGAAACGAACCGTTGTCTCGACTGACATGCATTGACTTTGGTGAATTCAAAGAAATTATTGCGGCTATCATGTGTGTGAATTCGTGTTCAAAAACAGCAAATCTAGATCTTTTTAAATTTGGAAAAATTATATAAGCAATTATTACAAGTGTCATAGGTAATATGAACTCTAAAAGAAATGTATCGTTAAAAGTGCTTTTTACCAACCATATATCGGCAGTCAAGGTTGGCGCAAACAATATCATCATCACGATTGCGGATGGCCACTTTATTAGTTTAAAAAAAATATTCATTAATTGATTCATTTTTTAGATTTTATATGAATTATATCATAAAAAATAAAAAGTATAAATAAATCAAAAAAAACACCACAATTCGGGGTGTTTTTGAATTCGGTTGTGCTGTCTGTGCAGTTCGCGAACCGAGTTGATGAAAATCGGACAAGAGATTGATGAAGTGAAAGATAAACTAAATCTGCGGAATTTAAATTATAAAGTTGTTATTTAGTTATCCTTATGATAAGATTTTTCTCAGAAGGAGAAAAATATGTCATGCAGGAAATGTATAATTTTTGGCCTGTTTTCAATATGTGCTGTTATGTTTTATGTTGCTACAAGCAATAAAATAAAGGGCCTGTTGGAGGAGCCAATCTCTATAAAAACCAGAGCGGATTTGTCCATATCAATCATAGCAGAAACAGATAATGACATAATAGTTAAAGCCTGTGATACACCAAAAGATTGTACAACGAACAAATTATCTAAAGTAAGCGAACACAATGGTGTAAAAGTGTATAGAAGGGGAAGCCACGATGTGGCTTTTGTAAAAGATAACGGTAAATGGAAAACGTTTGGAAATGTTTGGCTTCTGAGCGTAATGGAAGAGATAGAAAAACAACCGAAAGCAATTTTGGCACGAGAATGTGGTGATTGGAAAATAGCAGTTATGGAAGAAACAGAAAAAGACATAAAGGTTGAAAGTTGTGCCTGGGGAATGGGATGGGAGTGTGGTACCTATAAATTACCGAAAGTAAGCGATAACGACGGAATAAAAGTATATAAAAAAAGCGATGATTCCGTTGTTTTTACAAACAATAATGGCAAATGGAAAATAGCCAACCACATGTGTGCAGATAGGGAAACAGGGCCTATATTTCGAGCCAATTGTATGGACTTTTACATGTTGATTACAGCAGAAACAGATAATGAAATAACAGTTAAAAGAGATTTCCACACGACATATAACATACCCAAAGTAGCCGAACAAGATGGTGTAAAGGTATACAGTGATGGAAAATTGTTATATCACAAAGACAGAGAGGCTTTCATAAATAATAATGGCGAATGGGTATTACTTGGACATTTGTGTTCCAAAGTTAATTCCACCGAAGTTTTAACCTACAAATGTCCAAAATACGGACGCACAATAAAAGTAAGCAAATATGATGCCTACGGATTAATAGTCGCAGAAATTCAAGACACACATATTTCATGTGAATCCAAAGACGATGCAATATTTATGTTAAAAGATACATCTATTACAGACGAAGATATCTTTATAAACGGTGATTTTCGTATAGAACACAAACAAAATAATTGGATTGTCGATGAAAAGCTATGCGATATTATCAAAGATTGTTCCATAAGTAATTGGTAAAATTGACTAAATAGTTGTTCGAACTTAGTGAAAAATCACCATTTTTGAAATATCAGCTTTCGAACTCGATGCAAACATTAGAAACCAAACAAAAACCCGCCTTTATTGGCGGGTTTGTTTATTTTGGTTGGGGCGCACACAGGGGAGTGGGGATGTTCCCCACTAGCGTTCTAGGAAATTTGCAATTTTCTGAAACGCATACAAAACATTGATAATGTTTTGCGGTACAATCACTGTAACTGATTGTACAATACGTGACGAATAGCAAAATAAAAAAATGCCCCTTGTGGGCATTGTTTTATTTTGGTTGGGGCGCACGGATTCGAACCATGATAAAGAGAACCAAAATCTCTTGTCCTACCATTAGACGACACCCCAATTGCGTCAATGATTATAAACATCTTTTAATAAAATGCAATAACATTTTTATCGTGTGTGCATTTTGTATTGTGTGCTGTTTTGAATCATATCTTGTAATTTATCAAATTCAATTTGTTCACGGCTGCGAATATTGTGTTGCACCAAGAATTCTTCTTGGTCTGAAATATATTTTTGTTGTGCCTGTCGGTTCAAAGATGCGATATGCGCACCGCGCTCTGTTGAAAAAAAAGTGGGTATATATCCACGTTCCCAAGACAGACGAATTCTGTCTGCGTCCCACAGGCACGCAGATATTCCATCTGTTGCATTACGGCCGGTAGTGTGATTTTTAACGGCAAACAAGATTCTGGAAATATCATATTCTGACATGTTTGGATAATGTTTTTTCAAGAACTTTTTACCAATTGGTACAGCCATTGGTCCGTGTTCTGTGCACCATGCGTCATTTGTTCTGGCGCAATCGTGCAGGGCGGCGGCCAATATTGCATACAACGGATTTTGATTTGTGTGTTGCGCGATATCAAGTGCGAACAATGCGACTTGAATTGTGTGCGATAAGCCGTGATAACCATATCTTGATTGATTTGTTATCTGTGTTATTTTTGGCAGAATATCATCAAAGAATAGTTTTGTATATTTTATACGGTCTTTTAACATTTTTTTATTCCTCGCTAATTTTGTGCTTGAAATTCAAATTGTTAAAATATATAATGATTAAGCTTTTTAACAATTATGCCAATCGAACCTATTATATAGGAGAAAAAAATGGTACGCAAGGAATTTGTTTCGTTACTGGAAGATAATATTTGGACACTGGACAGATTGGCAGATAAACTGCGTCTGGACAGGGTTGTTATGACTGGATATCCGCGTCAGCTGATGTCTATTTTGGTGCGTTTGCATAATGGTGGGCGTGCAAAGTTAAAAGACATTGCATTGCGTGAACATGTGTCTGCACCGAATCTGTGCGCTGCATTTCGCAAGCTAGAGCGTGATGGTTTGGTTATTCGTACGACAGATGAAGATGACAGACGCAATACATGGTATAATGTGTCGCCTGCTGGGGCAGAATTGGCTATTCGTGCGATGGATTTGTTTCGTGATGGTGCAGAAAAAATGTTTGCGAATATATCCAAAGATGATGAAAAGCGTCTGACAAACGCATTGCGTACATTAAAAGAAGTCTTGAATAATGTGGAGTTATGTAATGAATAAACTAAAACTTATATTTGCATCTATTTTGGTTGGCTTGGTTGTATTGCCGGCGGGTGCGATTGATTTGTCGCTGAATGATGCAGTTGAAAAAATTGTATCAGAATCGCATGATTTAAAAAAGGCAGACGCTAATCTAAAAAAAGCCGAAGCGTCATTGGATTCTGCGAACGCCAGTCGCTGGTTTAAATTGGATGGTTCTGTATCTTATATGAACTTGGTAAATTTGGAAAATCCATCAGAATCAAAAACGATTGATTTGCCACCGGCATTGGGGGGCTTGATTTCTGAAAGTTTAAAAGACCAATCAGTAACAATATCAATTCCTGATAATATTTTTCAGGCTGGGATTTCATTGACTCAACCGATTTATACATTTGGTAAAATTGGTAACGCGGTAAAATCTGTAAAGTCTGCGATTAAAATGTCTGCGGCGTCCAAAGAAATGACTTTGCGAGAAGTAAAATATGCAGCGACAGACCTGTATTGGACAGCGAAAATGACAGACGAAGTTGTAAAACTGGCAAAACAAGATTTGGCAAATGCGCGTGCTGCCAAGAAAAGTTTAACATCTGCGGGTCGTGCAAATCGCAGTAATCTGTTAAAGATTGAATCTGATATCGCATCCAAAGAAATCAATGTTTCTGATGCTGAATTTAATCGTGATACTGCATACAGAATGTTAAAGATTATGGCTGGTATTGACGCGACAGAAACTTTGGTTTTAACAGATAATTTTCCGCAAACATTTGATGCGTTAAATGCAGGTGAATTAAAGACAACACCTCAGTGGGAAATACTTGGTGAACAGGTAAATATGTATGAACGTTTGGCGCGTTCTAAACGTGCAAATGCATATCCAACATTGGCAGCGACTGCAAATTATAGCTATATGACATTGTCCGAAGACATGGGACATATGTTTGATAAAAAAGGCAGTCAGTCTGCATACTGGGGATTGGCATTACAGTTACCGATATTCAGTGGTGGTGTAAATCGCGCAAATGCAACAGTCGAAGCAATGAATGCGATTGCTGCACAACAAGACTTGGACAAGGCGAAAAAATTGACAACAGAACAGTATAACAATGCAATTGCGCAGTATGACAGATTGCGCGGTAATCTGGAAACTTTGACCAAGGCACGTGATTTGGCGTCACAAACATACAAATTATCGCAAAATCGTTTTGCGTCTGGTCAGACATCTGCGATTGAATTGGCGGACGTGTCTGCTGGGTTGTATCAGTTAGATATTGCATTGTTAAATACAAAATACAGAATTTTAATGTCTGCAGAATCGGTAAAAAAGCTAGGTGAATAAAAATGGATAAGATACAAAAGGTTCTTCAAAAAAAGAAATTCAAACATGCGTTTTTTATTGCGCTGGTTGCAATAATGACCTGTTGGGTAATATTTAGATTTGTGGCATTTGCTGCAGAAAATAAACGTTATGTTTTTAATGCATCGCGTGTGGCAATGGATGTGGGCGCACCTGTTGAAACAATGGCAGTTCGGGTTGCACAGGGAACATTATACGAACCATTGTCTGTTAAAAATAATCGCGCATATGTGTCTGGCGACCGTGCAGAAAAATTGCGCGCAGGTCAAAAAATAGAAAACGGAAAAATCACATTTGTGTCTAAAAGTCTTGATTTAAATACAGGTATGTTCCTGGTTCGTACATCGGGCGTGTCTGACGGTTTGCATTTTGCAGAATTTACCACAGATGGAATCTTTGTACCGTTATATGCAATCGCAGATAATTCTGTGTTTGTTGTTGAAAATGGTGTTGCAGTTGCGCGTAATATTGTGGTTGCGCGTCAAGATTCTGAAAACGCATATATTAAATCAGGTTTGAATACGGGTGATATTGTAATTTTATCTAATGTTCAATCTGGCGACAAAGTTAAAATTAATAAATAAAAGGGGTGGGATTATGTTAAAGTTTTTTGTTCGCAGACCAATTACAACATTGATGTTTGTCTTGGTATGGGTTGTTTTGGGATTGGTATCTTTTCCAAATATGAATATTGAACGTACACCTGCATTGGATTTCCCAATGGTAACTGCGACATTTATTTACCCAGGTGCCGCACCCCAGGAATTAGAATCTCAGGTTGTGAAACGTGCTGAAGATGCAATTTCCGAAGTGTCTGAATTAAAGCGTACAATATCGTATGTTTATGAAAACAGCGCGATGGTAATGGCAGAATTTAACTTGGGTGTAAATGTTTTTGACAAGGCAAATGAAGTTAAAACAAAAATAGACGCATTGATTGCAGAATTTCCATCTGATATGGAACAGCCAATTATTGAAAAGTTAAACCCGTTGCAACAGTCAGTTATGGACATCGTTTTGCAAGGTTCTGATAAGCGTGCATTGGAAGAATATGTTGATGATATATTGTCAAACAAGATAACAGCTATCCCTGGTGTTGCAAGTGTGTCTGTTTTTGGTGGCTTACAACGCGCGGTTCGTATTGCGATGAATCCTGATACAATGGCGGCAAATGGCGTAACTGTTATGGATGTTGTGTCCGCGCTGGGTTCTTATAACCTGAATGTACCTGGTGGAAAAATAGAAACCAGCCGTAATTCTTCAAACGTTCGTTTCGTTGGTGAATTTGCATCTATTGATGAAATAAAAAATTTGCAATTGACCACTGTTGAAGGTAACAAATTCAAACTGTCTGATATTGCAACTATTACAGATGCGGCGCGTGATGTTGAAACAGGTGCGCGATACAAAGGCGAATCTGTTGTTGTTGCGTCTGTTGTAAAATCTTCGGACGGTAACGCGATAAATATATCACGTGCATTGCGTGAAAAAATGCCAGAATTAGAGGCTGATGTAAAATCCAGATTCCCAGATACAACAATGCTGATTGCGTCTGATTCTTCAACTGCAATATCTGATGAAACAGACAGCACAATCAACGGTATTATATTGGGTGTATTGTTGACAGTACTGGTATTGTTGGCATTTACACGCAACTGGCGTTCAACGGTTATCGCAGGTGTTGTTATTCCTGCGTCATTGATTGCTGGATTCTTCTTTATGGATAAAAGTAATTTTACAATTAACGCACTTACATTGTTGGCGTATTCGTCAGCCCTTGGGACATTGGTGTCAAATGCGATTATTTTGATAGAAGCTGCCTTGCAAGAAATGCACGCTGGTAAAAAGCCAGAAGATGCCGCAATTGATGGAACGAAAAAGGTTGCTGTATCTGTATTGGCGGGTGTTGGAACAAATGTTGTAGTGTTCTTGCCATTGGCGTTTATGGCGGGTATTATCGGGCAATTTATGGTTCAGTTTGGTATGACTGTTGTGTATTTGACGCTGTTGTCTTTGATGTTCTCGTTTACATTGACACCGATGATGATTGCTGTGTTCTTGCGTTTGACAGGCGATAAAAAGAAAGAGAAAAAACAAATTGTCAAGGCAGAACGCGCAACACTTGAACACAGTTGGCTGTATCGCTGGTTTGGTTTTCAGTTTGCGCATCCTTGGCGCGTTGTTGGTATGGCGGTTGCGATATTTATTGGGTCAAGTATGCTGATGAAATTTGTTGGTAATGAATTTTCGCCATCAATTGATGCAAATGAAATTGTAATTACTGCGCGTGCGCCAATGGGGTCTGTTTATGAAAAATCAGAATCCATTGCGATACAAATTGAAGACACTTTAAAACAATTCCCCGAAGTATCTGCAACCACTGTAAAAATCGGTGAACGCGGTATGCAGAATATCACAGTTATTATTGAATTGGTTGATGCATCAGAACGTGATATATCAGATAAAAAATTAGTTCAGCATATGCTGCCAGCATTGTCTGAAATTCCAGATGCAGAAATTCAAATTCGTGCAGGCGAAGCACGCTCTAACAGTGTCAGTGCAGACTTGGTACTGAATGTGTACGGTGAAGATGATGCACTGCGTGAAAGTTACGCAAATCAAATTATTGATATTGCAAATAATATAGACGAAGTGCAATCGGCTGTTCGCGCGCAACAGTTGCCTGCGATGGAAACTCAATTTGTGCCAGACCAAGAAAAGATGAACTTCTGGGGTGTGCAAAATGCGTATGCTGGTACAACTTTGCGTACAGCCTTGTATGGAAATGACACATATAAATACAAAGAAAAAGGCGAAGAATATCCAATTATTTTGGAATTTGCGAAGCCATTTAAAAACGCTGCTTTATTTGACAATGTATATGTAAATTCATACAAAGGTATGGTTCCATTGTCTGAGTTGGGTACAATTAAAACAGTGCCTGCAACACCTGATATTCGTCGTCAAAATAAAAACAGATTGACCGAAGTTGACATAAACATCGGTAAATCTACGATGGGGCCTGTTCAGGCAAAAATTGAATCAGAACTGGCAAAAATAGATTGGAAACCAGGTTATTATTATGAGTTTGGCGGCATGTCTGAATATCAGGCCGAAGCAGCGTCTGAAATTGGCAAGGCATTCTTGTTGGCAACGATTTTGACGTATATGTTATTGGCTGCAATTCTGAATTCTTTGGCACATCCATTTACAATTGCGACATCTATTTTGACCAGTTTTTCAGGTGTGTTTGTAATGATGTTCTTGACGGGCGCAACAACAAATATTGGTGCGATGTTGGCGTTCGTTATGTTGGTTGGTTTGGTGGTAAATAATAATATTTTAGTGCTGGAACC
>JAZOUE010000149.1:0-2444 GCA_045658045.1 Candidatus Enterousia sp. | reverse complement strand
TGTTGATAATTCTTCAACACGAACATTCAAGAAACGAATAACGTCTTCGTCAATGCGTGAACGACGTTCCAATTCTTTAATCTGAGAACCAGGCAATTCAATGTTCAACATAACGTAATGAGCCTTGCGGTTTTTACGAATAACATATGCCAAGTTTTTCAATCCCCAGAATTCTGTAGATTTAACTTCGCCACCCAATTCTTTGATGATTTCTGCGAATTTAGCCGCTTTTTCATTTACCTGCGGTTCGGTCAAGTCCTGGCGGAAAACCAAGACGCTTTCATAGTAAGCCATTTTATTTCCTTTGGTTTATATCAGCCGACAACACCATTGTCGTCAGCAGGAACGAGGCATATTATGACAATATTTAAAAAAAAATCAAGTCTTTTTATACATATAAAAAAATCCCCCAATCGGGGGATTCTTTTATTTATTTAGCAACCACCTGTCATGCCACCGATGATTTTTGAAATAGAAATATCTTTGTGCAACAAGAAATCATATTCACAATTACCAGATTTATATGAACCTGTACATGCAGCCAATGTCAAAACAGCAAATAATGCCAACATAATTTTTTTCATGTTTTCTCCTTTTGTGTTAAACAACAATCAAATTATATAGGAATTTATTTCAATTTTCAACAATTATATGGCATTTTTTACCCAATGAATTTTTCGCCCACATACGCAAATTACATCAAATCGCGCATCATATGTCCAGCCCGTTTTTGCAATATATGTTTCTGCTGCACGACGCAGACGCGCCACCTGACGCGGACTTATTGCGTCCCATGCACTTTGTACAGATTTGTGATTTTTTACTTCAACAAAAACAAGAGTCTTGTTATGTCGTGCAATTATGTCAATCTCGGCACGATTTGTATTGCGACCTGTGATATATCTGGATTTTAGAATTTTATACCCATGACAGCGCAGATACATTCGTGCAATAAATTCTGCAAACAGACCTTGGGTATATGTTGTCCTAGAATGCATATGGTTTTGCCTTAAAGTTTTCACGCGCAGTCTGAATATTCTTTGCGTGGTCAGACGCATTGCGGCCATTATCAACCAAATCCAACGCACCATAATATGCAATCAGCATTGGGTCATATGAATTTGTACTGGAAATCCATCTGTCGTTACCAGAATTTGGCGCGCCATATTTATCCAAGACACTTTGCCAAAATGCCAGTATTTTATTTTCGCGTTGGCGTGCAAATTTTTCTGCATCACCTTCTTGTTCATTTACATCATTGTTGTATACAACGCGCCATACGACATTGTCAGTTGCGTTGCTGGTAAAATAAACAACAACTGTTTCGCCTGTGTTTTCGCGTACCAAGTGCAATTCAGATGCGTATAGCAATCCACGGCTTCGCGCAAGACTTTTTATACAATTTTCCAATTTTTCTGGAATAACAGTTCCTTGCATTCTGCATTCATAATCCAAATTATACTTCCAGTCTGGATGAATAGTATAGATTATACTGTTTTTTTGACGCGGCGCATATAAACCTTTGTTACGATAGAACAGTGTATAAACATCATCAAATTCCATACCTAACAAAATGCCCGCAATATCAAAAGATGAAACATTTGCGATATCTGCATCTGAGTTTAAATAAACTTCTTCCATGGTAATATCTGCATCAGCACTGTCGATAACAGCAAATTCTTCAAAGTCCATATCATCAGCCATTGTAACCTGCGGTGCCGCAGTACATAAACACAAGATGATTAAAATATATATTTTTTTTATCATTAAATTCCTCGTCCTATTTCGGTATAAGAACTGATATCTGTTATTAGTATTTTAAATACAGCAGCTGGGTCCAGACCAGACTCCAAAAGTTTTGATATAGAGCTGTTTTGTGACGTTTCACGGAATCCTTCTTCGTATATAAACTTCATGTATAATTGTCCATGAGTTACCGTCGGAGAAATTGAAAAATCATTAGGCTTTTCCCATTTTTTTAAATCATATTCGATAATCAAATAATCTTCTTGGCCGGGTGCCTGTGTTATACTTGTTAATTTAACTGTTTGAAGCTGTTTTTTATTCACCATTTGTTGCAGAATTGGAAATACTTTTGTTTGCCATTCTGTGAATACGGTAGCGCTGGACAGTCTGTGTAATAAAGATTGTTTGGAAGCGCGAAAATCAAGGTCTGCTTGATCTGGTATTACATAGAAATATTCTGTGATAAAACGTTCAATCAACATGTCGCGCATTGCGTCTGCACCAATAGATTCTGGTGATTCAGGTACACCCAAACGATGCGCATAATATTCGTTTGGTTGAAAAAAGTATGTTTCAATTGTTGCTTTCTTGGATGTGTCGTATATCAAGCCAGACAGAAACAACGCCGCAAACATTGTCAGCACCAATATAAAACCAGCAAAAAATGCAATAAGTTTTTTCATCAGTTTATCTTATAT
>JAZOUE010000148.1:0-2874 GCA_045658045.1 Candidatus Enterousia sp. | reverse complement strand
CACACGTTGAATCATCAAAAGATTTACCACGTGATGCATTCAAAATCCGCAGTGTTGCCGGTGCATACTGGAAAGGTGACGCAAAAAATAAAATGTTACAGCGTATCTATGTTGATGCATTTGCAACAAAAGAAGAATTAGAACAATTCTTGAAGATGCAGGAAGAAGCCGCTGCGCGTGATAACAGAAAACTGGGTAAAGATATGGATTTGTTCCATTTTGAACCAGATTATGCACCAGGTTCTGTTTTCTGGCACGACAAAGGGTACAAAATGTATCGCAAGTTGATTGAATATGTGCGTCATCGTCAAGAATTGGCAGGGTATCAGGAAATTTCAACGCCGGCGGTTATGGACAGATGCTTGTGGGAACGTTCTGGACACTGGGCAAAATATGGTGAACATAATTATTCTGGTAAAACGCAAGATGGTAAAGTGTTCTGTATTAAACCAATGTCATGCCCAGGTGGAATGTTAGTATTTGGACACGGGTTGCGTTCATACAAAGATTTACCATTGTATATGGCAGAATTTGGTAAAGTTCATCGCTATGAAGCCGCAGGTGGTTTGTCTGGTTTGATGCGTGTACGTGAATTTACCCAGGATGATGCGCATATTTTCTGTACAGAAGAACAGTTAGAAGCAGAAGTTGTTAAAATCTTGAAATTTATTAAGGATATTTATAATAAGTTCGGATTTGAAAAAATTACTATGAAATTGGCAACGCGTAAAGAATCAGAGTTCCGTATTGGGTCTGATGAAATTTGGGATAAAGCTGAAAATGCGTTAAAGCATGCGCTGGACGCAAATGGAATTGAATATGAAATCGCCGAAGGAGATGCTGCATTCTATGGCCCAAAGATTGATAATTACCTGAAGGATTCAATGGGGCGTGTATGGCAGTGTGGTACGGTGCAGTTGGATATGAATTTACCAGAACGATTCGATTTGTCTTATGTCGGCGAAGATGGCGAAAAACATCGTCCAATTATGTTGCATCGTGCAATGTTGGGGTCTATTGAACGATTTATGGGTGTGTTGTTGGAATCAACAGGTGGACATTTGCCATTGTGGTTGTCGCCAGAACCTGTTGTTGTCACACCGATTTCTGAAAAGCATGCAGACTATGCAAACGAAGTTGTATCTGCATTGCGCAAGGTTGGTGTAAATACACGTGCAGATTTGCGTGATGAAAAAGTAAACTATAAAATCCGTGAACTGTCATTGGCAAAAACACCAATCGTTGCAGTTGTTGGTGAAAAAGAAATGGCAGACAAAACGGTTACATTGCGTCGCTTGGGTCAGCAAAATCAGGAAACGATACCGCTGTCTGAATTTGTTGAAATGATGCAAAATGCAATCAAGATGCCAATGTAAAAAATATATATATGTGGGGCAGGGTAACTGCCCCATATAAATAAAAGAAAGGAAAGATAATATGAAAAAAGTTTTATTTTTAGTTGCACTGGTTGTAATACCGATGGTTTTGTCTGGCTGTGCAAAAAAATGCGAAGTTGAACCAATTGTTGCAGAAAATCATAAACTGATTGTGCCACCACATTTTGGTAATATGCCAAAGTAATTTTTTGTTTATATCTGTTTGGTTATTCGGTTTTTTTATGATATAATGTCCGTATAATTAATCATAGGGAGAATGTCATATGAACAATGAAGATAATAATTTGGACTTACTTGATTTAGACGATAACGATACAATGGATACGTTACCAGAAGTGCCTGCGTTCGTGGCACCACGTCCAAAAAAACCATGGTTGTTGTTGACTGTGGGTGTGATGATAATCGTATTGGCGTCATATATAATTATTCGTTCGGTTAGTGACGAAACATCTTCTTCGATAGAGGTTGATTTAGACGCACCAGTTATGGTGGTTGATGGCGAAGGTGTGCCTGTGGATATGAATGTTATGCCACAGCAAAAGCCTGTTGTACAGCCAGCTGTACAGCCAAAACCAGCCCCAGTAGAGGTAAAACCTGCACCTGTGGCACAGCCACAACCAGAACCTGTATCTGCACCTGTGCGTGTCATAGAAGACAGAAAAGAAGTTAAATTTGAACCTGCCAAGGTCGCAAAACCTGCACCAAAGCCAGCGGCAAAACCAGCTGCAAAGCCACAACCAAAACCTGCTGTGAAAAAGACTGCCCCTGCATCTGTATTTAGTTGGTATGCACAGTTGGGGTCATACAGTACACGCGCATTGGCAGAAGCAGGACAACGTAAATTGGCGGCATCACATGCAAGCTTGTTCAGTGGACAAAAATTTGTAATCTTGGCAGCACAGTTGAAAAATGGCACAACAACATACAGATTGCGTGTTGGATTTAATTCATCAGCAGATGCAAACAGTTTCTGCCGTAACGCCAAGGCAGATGGTCTGGAATGCTATGTAACAAAATAATCAAAGGGGATTGATATGTTCGGACGTTTCGGTTGGGCAGAAATTTTAGTAATCGTTGTACTGGTTGTTATCTTGTTCGGTTCTAACAAGATTCCAGGTATGATGAAAAATTTAGCTGATGGTTTGAATATCTTTAAAAAAGAAATCAAAGATGTAAAACAGCCTACCAAGAAAACAACTGTTAAAAAAGCACCGGTTAAAAAGGTTGCAAAAAAGAAATAAAAAATCCCACCGTATGGTGGGTTTTTTATCGTTGTTTTTGATTGTTTTGATTTCCTTTTCGGGTTTTATATATTTGATATAAATGTTGTGCAGAATATGCAAATCCAGTAAGCCACATTAATAACACGATAAGGGTTTCACGATCGTAACCTTTGTCAATAAGTAGGTTTGTATTATGGACAATTCCGGCTGTGGCCATACCATTGTACACTATGTATATAATTTCCCTGGGGTTA
>JAZOUE010000147.1:0-16698 GCA_045658045.1 Candidatus Enterousia sp. | reverse complement strand
TGAATTCAAAGTTGGAAAATTTGGGCCATATGTAACAGATGGTGTAAAAAATGTTTCTGCAAAAAAATATACCAGCGAAACAATTACACTTGAAATTGCACGCGAATTATTATCTGCAACTGTAAAGAAAGTAGAACCTGTTAAAATCGGTGAAAACCCAGAAACAAAAAAGATGATTTTCTTTTATCCATCGGGGCGTTATGGGGCATATATATCGTCAAATCGCGTAAATGTTTCTGTACGTGAAATGCCTGATTTGGAAACAGCAATTAAACTTATCAATGACAAGGCAAAGAAAAAATAATGGCAAGATTTGACAACAACTTTACCGATGAATTACGTGCCAGATTATCAATCGTTGATGTTGTTGGTCGTCGTGTACCACTTACAAAAAAAGGGCAGAATTATTGGGGTTGTTGTCCGTTTCATAATGAAAAAACACCCAGTTTTTCTGTAAACGAAGAAAAAGGTTTTTATCACTGTTTTGGATGTGGTGAACATGGCGATATTATATCATTTACAATGAAATCTAATAATATGGAATTTATTCCTGCTATTACAGAACTGGCAAATATGGCGGGTATAAAAATGCCTGATTTTAAGCCAAAAAATCCAGATATTGTTAAACGTGAAGAATCTTTGTTTGAAATTTGTGAACTGGCGGCACAGACTTATTCTGAAAAATTATTTACCCCAGATGGGGCGCATGCGTTGGAATATGTGCGTAAACGCGGATTCAGTGATGATATGATAAAAAAATATCGTATTGGATATGCGCCAAAAAATAATATTATTGCGAATAAATATGCAAATTCAAAACACTTGATTGATTCTGGTCTTTGTCGTCGTGGTGATTTTGGTATGTACGATTTTTTCCGTGATAAACTGATGTTTCCAATATTTAATGCAAATGGAAAAATTGTCGCTTTTTCTGGACGCTCGCTGGACGGCAGTGAACCAAAATATATAAATACATCTGATACTGATATTTTCCATAAAAGAAAAACTGTGTTCGGATTAAACTTTGCACGCGACGCAATTCATCGTGCAAACCGCAGTATTATTGTCGAAGGTCAAATTGATGCAATAAAAATGCAAACAAATGGTTTTGGTGAAACCGTTGCACCACTTGGAACCGCACTTACCGAAGACCATATTGGTTTATTGTGTAAACTGAACAGAAATATTGTATTTTGTTTTGATGGCGACGGGGCAGGGTTAAAGGCTGCTGGTCGTGCATGCAGTATTGTTATGCCATTTTTACGCGATACATCTGATATAAAATTTGCATTTGTAACCGGTGGCAAAGACCCTGATGAAATTTTAAAAACAAGTGGTATAGATGCCATGAATACAATTATCAAAGATGCAATTCCATTGGTTGATTTTTTGTGGCAAAGTATAAATAACAACTTTTTAGTATCAACCCCAGGTGGCCGTGTTCAGGCAGAAAAATTTTTGAAAAAAGAACTGGAAAAAATCGTTGACCCAGAACTAAAATCAGAATATGAAAAAGAATTTAATAATCGTATATTTAATAATTGGCACAAGTGGAATCGCCCGAAATCTGCCGTACAGATAAAATTACCTGATATTGATACAATTACAAAAAATACACTTGTTTATATTGTAAATACTTACCCAGAATTGGCAGAACAATATTTGGAATTTTTAGGAACACTGGGGATTGATTTTGATGGTATTGCACCTGAATTAAATCTTGATAAAGTTGCAGCAGAAAAATATATCGTTTCTTTGAAACTGCAAAGATATATTGAAAAATTAAAATTATCAAAAGCAGAACTTATTAAATCTGGTGATGAAGGTGCGCGTGATGAAATTATCGGAATAGATTCCGATATTGCCGCCGCTACAGAAAAACTTGAAAAACTGATTATGTTATAAAAAAACACCGGTATTTGCCGGTGTTTTTTTCAACTTTTTTACTTTTAATTATTAAACAAAAAGTGACATATATCGCCATTTTGCATGATATAATCACGGCCAACAAGACGCATTTTTCCAGCTTCTTTAACCGCAACTTCACCACCAAGTGAAATAAAATCTGATGGACTGATAACTTCGGCACGAATAAAACCTTTTTCAAAATCAGTATGAATTTTACCTGCTGCCTGGGGTGCTGTCATACCAACCGTAATTGTCCATGCATGTGCTTCTTTTGGGCCAATTGTATAATATGTTTGCAGGCCTAATGTTTTATAACCTGTTTTTATAACCTGATCCAGACCAGATTCTGATAAACCTAAATCATCTAAAAACATTTTACGTTCGGTCGGGTCAACGATTTGTGATATTTCCATTTCTATTTTTGATGAAATAACCAAAACATCTGCACTGTTTCCATATTTTTCACGTACTATATCAGAATATTTATTACCTGTGGCCGCAGATGCTTCTTCAACATTACATACATAAATAACTGGTTTAGATGTCAATAAATTAAATGGTGCAGAATCAACATCGCCAAGGCGCGCGGGAATAAATTTTTCAAGATTCTTTTTTATCTCGTTTGCATCGGCCAGTAATTTTATTGCGTCTTTGTCCAGACCACGGGCCTTTTTTTCCAGATTTTTTATCTGTTTATCGATACTTTCAAGGTCAGCCAACATTAATTCTGTTTCAATTGTTTCAATATCTGACAACGGGTCAATACGACCGTTTACATGAACAATATCATCATTTTCAAAACATCTGACAACATGAATAATCGCATCTGTTGATAAAATATTACCAAGGAATTTATTCCCCAGCCCTTCGCCGCTTGACGCACCTTTGACCAAGCCCGCAATATCAACGATTTCCAGTTGCGTTGGTATTATTTTTTGTGAACCTGCAACACGTGCCAATTCATGTAATGTTGCATCTGGTACAACAACACGACCTGTATTTGGTTCGATTGTACAAAACGGATAGTTTTGCGCATCTGCCGCCGCACTTTGTGTCAGTGCATTAAACAATGTAGATTTACCAACATTTGGTAATCCAACAATTCCACAATTGAATCCCATTTAAAAATCCTTTATAATGCAAATAATATGTCATACATGTGGAATGAATTCAACATAAAAACTTTTCCTGCGGAAACTATTGTTTACCGCGATGGTGAATATTGTCCGGATTTATCAACACTGGAAAATAAACCAATTGATAAAAAATACGATTTACCGGTTCATATTATATATGTTGGCGAAATTGCCGGTAATTGCCGGCTGAGTATCGAATTAAATACAGAAAACCAGCCTGTATTTTTAACAGTAAAAATAAAAAATGAAAAGCCGGCTTTTTTAAACATTTTTATTAAAAACACCGGAAAAAATTCTGAAATCAATGGTTCTGTTTTTATAGAAAATAAATCTGAATTAAAGTATGAATGTATTGCCGAACATTTATCAGAAAATACCGGTATTTTATTAAAAAATAGAATTTATGCCGGTAAAAATTCTAAATCTGTTATATCTGGTAATGTAATTATAAACAAAGATTGTAAAAACTGTGATTCTGATATGAATTTCTTGGCCATGACAGAAGAAGGGGCAAAAATAGAATTTATGCCAGCACAAGAAATACATTCAATTCCAAAAACTGCAGACCACAGCGCAGGAATTTATTCCGCAACAGATTCACAAGTACAATATCTGCGTCAGGCAGGTTTGGGTATTATTGAAATCAAAGATGTTACAAAAGAAGCGTTTTTGAATGATTATTAAAAAAAAACCGCCAATCGGCGGATTTTTTATTTCTTCTTAAAGCCCTGTTTCGCTTTGAATTTAGGATTTGCAGGGTCAATCAAGATAACTTGTTTACCACGACGGATCTGTTTTACATTACCGCGTTTTTTCCAAGCTTTTAATGAACTTAAAAATTTCATGTCGTTATCCTTTTTACAAGGCGATTATAAACATAATTTTTAAAAAATCAAATATTATTATTATTTATTGTTGTTTTTGTTGGGGCTGTTGAAAGTGTTGAAAACTGATTTAAAGATTTTTTTAACACTTTTTTAACAAAAAAATCCAATATTTCTGCGGGGTTTTATAAAATTGTTAATAAATAACACTAAATAATTAATAGTTGAAAAAGTTATTTTTTTCAACACTTTTAACAATTTTAATTCTTTAATTTTTCTGCTTGTTGAAAACTGTTGAAATTGTTATAATTCAATTACCTGAGGGAGAGATATGAAACAGCAAGTATTAAAAGCATTAGCAAATCCAGCACAAATATTTTATGTGCCTTATACGCTTGCAATAATAAATTTTGCTGTGCAATTCATTGTTTTTATTGTTATTTTTTCAGTAAGAATGATTTTATTTAATAAAGATATAAACCCGTTGTTTTTTATAGGATCTTTGACTTTGGTTCATTCTATTATAGCTATTTTTTCTAAGAAAGACCCACAACTTGGACAGATTATATCTGCTAAATTAAATTTATTTGCTAAAAAAATACCTGGGAAGCTGGCTGCATGATGAATATTAATGGATTTTTTAACTATTTTGCTGGCAGTGGTTTTCAAATAACCCTGACTGTTCTGGTTATGGTGGTTATATTTTTATTTATATTATTAATGATATATATTCCTGTACTTGGACGTAAGGTTTTTCCAAAGTTTAGATATGCAAAATATTCAGATTATTTGCCTTTTAAAGATGTTTATGATGATAATTCTATGTCTTTGACAGATGGTAGTTTAATTCGTGTTTATCATGTCGCAGGTATTCAAACAAGTATGCAAGATGATAAAACAAAAGAAAAATTCTTGGATTTACGTGCACAATTATTTAATCAAATTCGTGATCAAAATGTTGTTTTAAGATTTTATATGGTTCGTGATGCTGTTGAAGATAATGTAAAATATGAATTTCATCAGCCTATTTTACAGAAAATTTATAATAAATGGCATAGTCAAGGATTAAAAATTTTCTTAAATAATTATTATATTGTTATATCTGTTAATAATATTGATGCACGCGAAAAATTAAATCAATATTGTAATTATATAGAATCTATACTTGCACCATATAAACCTAAATTATTGAAAAATAATAAACCAGATAATATGGCTTGTTTTTTTGGCAGGATTTTATCACCAATTTCAAAACCAAGACCAAAATATGCAAATAATAATATATCAAATGTTGTAACTGTTGATGATGTAGATTTTCTAAAAGATAATTTAGTTAAATATACAAGTGGTAATGAAGAATCTTTTGCAGCAATGATTTCTTTTAAAACATCACCAGATTATTTAGATGAAGAATTTTTTAATACTGTATCTACAATACAGACTGAAATGATAACTATGAATGCATTCCGTATTATGGGAAATTCACAGGTTGAATCAACAATCAGACAACGTATTTCAACTGCGGATTCAAAGAAAAAATCAACCGAAGAACAGATTTATCATGCTCAATCAATGATGGATGAAAATATATCAGGAAATCAAACTTTGGTAAATTATTATCCTTTGTTTATATTATTTGGTTCAACAAAAGAAGAATTAGAAAAATATATAAATGAGTTTAAAAAGATTTCAGCATCTTTTGGTATTTCTCCGATTGTAGAAACTTTTGCTTCAAAAGTTTCTTGGTTTGCGCAAATACCAGGATTTAATGTATTTCCACGCAGTTTTAAGTTATTATCACGTGCAGGTGCAATAACTATACCAATGTCAACACAACCACGTGGTGTTGAAAATTCTGATTGGGGCCCAGGACCACTGGTTGTATTTCCAACAGCTCAGGGTACACCGTATCAATTCCAATTTCATGTTTCTGATAAACCAGCAGCTGTGGCACATACATTAACAATTGGTCCAACAGGTGGCGGTAAAACAACTTTATTCTCGTTCTTGATTGCACAAAGTTTAAGACATCCAAAATTAAAGGCATTCTTCTTTGATAGAAATAAAGGTGCAGAAATATTTACATTGGCATCTGGTGGTAAATATATAACAATGCATGGAAAAGAAAAAAATGTTAATTCTAATAAAGTAGAGCAGTCATTCTTGACACATTTAAATCCGTTAAAAATGCCCGATACTGCGGCTAATCGTGCGTTTTTACGCAGATGGTTTGCAATTATTTCTGGACAGACTGATACAATATCAGCAGATGAAATCGCACGTGCTGTATCCGTGAATTTTGATTATTTATCAGATGAAAACAGATTGTTAAAAAATTTATGGGAAAGTTGTTTTTCTTCAACGGGTAATATGAGATCTGCACTTAAAAAGTGGATTGATCCATTACAATATGGTGATATATTTAATGAAACTTCTGATACTTTGGATTTGCAGGCAAGACTAACAACTTTTGATTTTACAGATATTTTACAAGATGAGGTATTAGCGCCGGCTGTTATTTCTTATATTTTACATAGAATAAATAATATAACCGTATCCGGTGGAAATCCGTCACTTATTATGATTGACGAAACAGCACCTATGCTGGAAAACGAGATGTTCCGTAAAAACTTTATTGTAGGTTTACAAGAAGGAAGAAAAAATCGTCAGGCGTATATGGCTGCTTTCCAGCGTGCAAATGTTCTTGATAAACTGGGAATAGGTGATGTTGTTCGTGGTCAGGCGCAGACTGTATTATTCTTCCGTAATCCTGGTGCTGATTTAAACGATTATGAACACTGGAATTTAAATCCACTGGAAATGGCATTTATTCAAGGCAAAGCTTATCCAAACTTGAAACGCGCATTATTACTATCAAGACCTATTACAGGTGAATCAGTTATTTTAAATACAGAACTTGGTGGTCTGGGTAATTTATTAAGACTGTTTGAATCTGGACGCTCTTCTGTGTTATTGGCCGAAGATTTATATAAAATGTATGGAAATAACTTTGTTGATGAATATTTAAAAAAACAAGCGTCTTTTGAATAAAAGTGTTTAGAAAAATTTTAATGTTTTTGTTTATATTTATTTCATGTCCGCTGTTGGCAGATGATTGTTTAGAATATAAACAAAAACCAGAAGTTACTTTATCAAAACCTGAATATACTATTGAAATAAATCAACCAAATGAATCTATGGATTTATCTCGTCATGGACATGTTATTGCAAATATGTCGCAAAAAACAGGTATTGAAACTGAAATGATTTTTATAAAAACAGGGTTTTGTGTTGTTCTTAAAAAGATAGATGTTGAATTTGGATATAATAATTTTCTGATAGAAGTTGATAAAAGTTATAAAGAAAATACTTGTCCTTTTGATGCAGTAATGGCGCACGAACAAAAACACATAGATACTTATTTATCAGTAATAAATGATTTTAAATCAGATTTAGAAAATACTTTTATTACAGCGACTGATTCTGTTATGCCAGTATTTATAGAAAAAAAATCAGATTTTGATAATGCAATAGAAGTAATAAACCAACAAATAAAAAATCATCCTGATTTGATTTTAATGATTCAAAAAATAAAAGCAGAAGAAGAAATTAGAAATAAAAAAATAGATCAAATGGAAAACGGTGTAGATTTAATGAAATGTTTTGAATAAAATTATATATGATTTAATAAATAAAAGGGTAAATCATGAATTTTATAAAAACAGAATTAGATGGTGTTATCATCGTTGAACCACGTGTTTTTGAGGATGCGCGTGGATATTTTTTTGAAAGTTATAACGAAGCAGAATTTATTAAAAATGGTATTCAGAATAAATTTGTTCAGGATAATCAATCAAAGTCATCTTATGGTGTTGTGCGTGGTTTGCATTGTCAACTGGGCGAATTCGCACAGGCAAAATTAGTTCGTGTTTTACAAGGACGTGTACTGGATGTTGCAGTAGATATAAGAAAAAACTCCCCAACATTTGGAAAATATGTTGCTGTTGAACTGTCAGATGAAAATAAAAGACAATTATTTATTCCACGTGGTTTTTTACATGGATTTTCTGTATTATCTGAAACAGCAGTATTTGCATATAAATGTGATAATCTGTATGCACCGCACGCAGAATTTGGTATCAGATTTGATGATCCTGATATTGGTATTGATTGGCAGGTTCCAACAGATAAAATTATAACTTCCGCAAAAGATAATATAGCCAAAGGGTTAAAAGATGTACCTGATAACGGGTTCTAAAGGACAACTGGGAACAGAATTATCAAAATTATTACCAGATGCAATTTGTGCAGATATTGATATTCTGGATATCACAGATGAAAACGCTGTAAAAAATTTTGTTCGTGATAATAATATAGATGTTATTATAAATTGTGCTGCATATACCGCAGTGGACAAGGCCGAAACAGATATAGAACTGGCAACAAAAATAAATGTCTATGGCCCAAGAAATTTGGCAAAGTCTGGTGCAAAAGTAATTCATATCTCAACAGATTATGTTTTTGATGGAACAGGTCATAAACCTTATAATCCAGATGAAAAAACAAACCCTGTATCTGTCTATGGTAAAACAAAACGGGCAGGGGAATTGGCGGTACTTGAAAATACAGATGTCGCTGTTGTTATAAGAACTGCATGGTTGTATTCGCCATATGGTAATAATTTTGTAAAAACAATACGCAGACTTGGAAATGAAAAATCAGAAATAAATGTCGTAGCAGACCAAATTGGAACGCCAACTTATGCAGCTGATTTAGCAGACGCTATTGTTAAAATTTTACCACAAATGACATCGGAAAATTCAGGTGTTTATCATTTTACAAACGAGGGTGTTTGTTCTTGGTATGATTTTGCAAGTGAAATTATGGAATTATCAAATTTAAAATGTGTGGTAAAACCTATTAAATCATCACAGTATCCAACACCTGCGGCCAGACCTTTTTATAGTGTTTTGGATAAAGATAAAATTAAACAAGTGTTTGGAATAAATATAAAATATTGGAAAGATGGTTTAAAAAGATGTATTTCTGAATTAAACAATATTTAATAATTGCCGGTATTTACCGGCTTTTATTAAAAAACATATTTGAACCCTAGTGAAATTTCAGATAAGTTTTTTATCAACTCATTATTTACAGGACTAAAATTATACTTTATAATTCCATGTATATTGTTATAAGGAAAATTATAAATAAAACCAATTCCAAACCTGCTGGTTGTGTTTTTTACAGATAACTTATCAGTATAATTTGTTGTGCCGATACATTCGTATTTATTAAAAGTATAATATCTGGCAACACCAACAGTTGTTAAAAAATCAAAGTCTTTTGACAAGTTATAAAACCCGTATAAATCAAATCCAATTGCTTGGTAATAAAATTCGTGATTTTGTGCCTGATTTTCTGATATAAAATTTAACTTATTTGTTGATGATTGAGTAAAAAATATTTCCAAACCCAGATTCTTTTTAAGTCTTAGACCAGCATTTGCAGAAACAGAAAAATAAATATCATCCAAATCAGTGTTATAATTATAGTCTGCAAAATTTAACCCCATATCAATACCAATGTATGGCTTTATATTCTTGAAATAATTTGCTAACGCATCGTTTGTAAAAAAGACTAATAAAACTAAAACAAAGTACTTCATATAAAAATTATAACAAAATCAGTATTTATTACATGCTGTAAGTTTTCCTGATTTTATGCTATAATTATATACAAGAATAAAAAGGAAATATAAAATGCAAAAATGGGAAATCGCACTGAATAAATTTATGAAACAATATGTGAATAAACCTTGGTTCGAAGGGGCGGTGTTATGTGGGTCTTATGCCAGTGGTAATCAAAATAAATTTTCTGATATTGATATTGCGATTGTCGCATCAAATGATATTGGTTTTCAAGAAAAATCAAATTGTTATGTTGATGGATTCTTGATGGAATATACAATAAATCCAATATATAAAATTCAAGAATTTATGAAATCTGGCAAAGAAAGACATCGTTTAATTGATCAAAATATGTTTGCGTATGGGGTTGTATTATATGATAAAAATGGTGCTGTAAAAAAACTGCGTCAACAGTCTGTGCGTGAATTAAAACAAAAAATAAAACCGTTTTCTAAATATTCAAACGATTTCAAAAAATATCATTTGTGGGATAAATACGAAGATTTAAAAGCATTAAAACATGATGGTTTTCATATTGATTTGGTTTATTGGACATTGGTGGAAAATTTAATAGATGCATATTATGACTTTAATTGTTTGCCACATGTGTCGTGGAATAAAATTGAAAAAATTTTAACAAATAAAGAATTTGCAACGCGTTATCATGCAGATAAATTATCAGATAAAAAATTTACAAAATTATTACTGGATTGCTTTAACGCAAAACAAAAAGATAAAATGAGTGCGATTGATAAATTATATAACTATGTTATGAAAACTGGTGGTGGTTTTGATATCGGACAATTCCGCGCTAAAAGAAAAGTTGAAAAAAGATAATAGTGGTATTTTTATGAAATTATATTTTGATATGGATGGGGTATTGGCAGATTTTGATGTTATGGCGACTGGGGTATCTGAACTGAATCACCCAAGTTCTGAAATGACACCAGAAATGCGTGAAGCAAAAAAGAAATTTTGGTTAAATATTGAACAAAATCTTTCTTTTTGGGAGTATATTCCAGTAATGAAAAATATCAAAGATTTACTGACTGTTGCAAAATATGTTGGTGAAATTTTTGTTTTAAGTAAAACACCAGGTGCAAAGCATTTTATATCAGGTCAAAAATATGTTGATTTTGTAGCAGATGAAAAACGTAAATGGATTGCGAAAAATCTTGGTGAATTTTTTAATACAGAACATGTGATAATATGTGACGGTAAAAAAGGTAAACTGATTCAACCAAGTAAAAACGATATATTGGTTGATGACAGACCAGAAAATATAACCGAATGGGAATCGTGTGGTGGTCGCGGAATATTATTTATAAATTCTATATCTGCCAAACAAGAATTATTAAATATGATTGCAGAATAGGGTAAAAAACCGGTCGTGGCCGGTTTTTTATGCCTTTTATAGCTAAAATTTAATTATTTTTATTAGATGTTAATTGATTTTTTTTAGTGTATATTCTAGGATTAAATTATTATCAATAAAAACACAAGGAATAACCATGAAAAAAGTTTCATTTATTGCTATGTTAACAATAATTTATCCAAGTTTAGTATTAGGATATAATTATACAATTACAGATGAAAATATTAGAAACAACAGTTATTCCGTAGAACAAATTGACCAATTAGCATATGATAACGCACTTTCACAAAACGTAAATGCACCAGTATTCAAAACAATAGAAGGTGGAGAAGTTAATTATTATAATTATAAATTACAAAATTTGACTATTACAAACAATCATATAAGCGGTTATCCTGATGAGAATATTAAAGAAAATTTTATTGGTAACATTGACCCAAGTGATGGTTCAGACCTTGTTGTACGTGGTGGTGGTGCAATTAATAACAGTAATGGTAATTCAGTAATATCTATTACAGGTGATTTTATAAACAATACATCATCTAATTTAGATTCACAGTATACACTAATGCATGGTGGTGGAGCTATAATGAATGATGGAGGAACAATAACCAATATAACAGGAGATTTTATAAACAACTCCTCTTCCATGTGTGGTGGTGCTATAAACAATAGTATAAGTGTTGCAGGAGAGAGTATTAGCTCTATTACTGGAAATTTTATACATAATACTGCTGGGGAAGGTGGTGCTATTTATAATAGTGGTATTATTGGTGATATTGTAGGAGATTTTATAAATAATACTTCTGTTAATGGTGGTGGAGCGATTCTTAATGGTGGTGTATTTACATATGGTATAAGCACAATAAATTCTATTACTGGAAATTTTATCAACAATAGTGCTTCTTATAACGGTGGAGGAATTCACAATCCAGGAATAATAAACAATATCACAGGAGCATTTGTTGAGAATAATACTCCTTGGTATGGTGGGGCGATTTATAATGATAAAAACATCGGTTATATTACAGGTGACTTTATAAGAAACTCAGCTTTGGATGGTGGTGCTATTTATAACAGAAGTGATACTATAACATCAATTACTGGAAATTTTATCAATAATAGTGCAGGTGAAACAGGAGGTGCAATTTGGAACAATGGTGATATTACTTTCACAGATAATGTAGTTTTTTCTGGCAATTCTTCTAACTATAATTCTGGTGCAATTTGGAATTCTGGTAATATTTATATGAATATAAACAAAGATAGTAGTGTTCGTTTTGATACTTCTTCTGATGAAATTAATAATTCTGGAACAATAACTGCCAATGGTACCTCGGAAGAAGCTCCTGGCCAATTATATTTACAATCGGTATCTGGTAGTGGAATATTCTCGTTAAATAATATTTATGCTACAGTAGCAAGTGGAAGGACAATATCTCAAAATAAATTTAATATAGACGAAAAAAGTATATTACACATAAATGATAGTATCTTGAATATAAATTCTTTGGTCAACAATGGAACAATAGATTTTACTGGTGGTACTTTAACAAGTTTTGGTGGTAATATTACTGGTTCTGGTAAAATTACAATAAGTGGAGATGTTGTATCAAATGCTAGTATAAATCAAAACACCACTATTACCGATACAGGGTCATTAACAGCATCTATTGAACATATTGAAAATGCAAATATAATAAATAATGGAATAATTCTGTTTAATGGTGGAATTTTGAATAAAAATATATCAAATTTCAGTGGCAATATTGGTAATGCTGGCTGGTTGACAACAAATGCTAATTACATAGATAAAGAATTTACAAATAGGGGTACATTGGTTTTAACAGGTGGAACACTTTCACAAAATATTGTTGGTAGTGGTGATATTGAAATAGATGGAGATATTATATCTAGTGCAAATATATCACAAAATGTTACTATAAATAATAATAAATCTTTAACTATATCTGCCGATAACATTGATTCAGATGTAACAAACAAAGGTGTATTGTTATTAACTGGAGGAACACTTACAAGTAAAGTTACAGGTATAACAGGAAATATGATTATAGGTGGCGATGTTATAGCAAATACAGATATAACGCAGAATATTACAATTAATTCTGGAAAAAGTTTAACTTCTTCTGTTGATAATATTAAGAATGCAAATATAGTTTCTAATTATGGAACATTATGGTTTAACGGTGGAACATTGGATAAAATAGTATCTAGTTATGGCAATGCTGGGAATGTGGGTGAGTTAAATGCAAATGCTAATTTAATCAACCAAAAATTTGTTAATAACGGCACTTTGAACCTGACTGAAGGTGATTTAAGATCTGAAATCACTGGTTCTGGTAATATATTTATCAAAGGTAATGTAACAGGTTCTGTTGATTTTGAAAATACGGTTAATATTGCAGAAAATGGTAAATTCACAACAAATGCAGATTTGTTGTTAAATAAATCAGATATTAATAATGATGGTATTTTGAATATTAACGGTGGTGTTTTAAAGAACAATGTTATTGGTGGTAAAACAATTATTGCACACAATGCAGCAATTGAATCAACAAATGTTAATAACATTGATATGAATGGTTCTTGGAATATCGGTTCAAAGACAGTTCATGCATCAAATGCTAATATTAATGGAACTGTTAATATTGATATAACTGGTGTATCTGCTGGTTCTGATATATATAATGGTGGTAAATTAATAGCTGACAGTGTTACATTGGGTGACAATTCTGAATTAAGATTGGTTGTTTCAGCAGATAATTTAGAAAAAAATGAATCTACTGGTAAAATCGAATTAATAACAGCTGATTCTTGGAACGGTAATTGGCATAACATTTTCCAAACAAATGCTAAATACGATATGACATATGATGATGTTTTGCATACTGTTCAATTTACATACAAGAAATCAGTTGAAGATATTGTCAAAGAAATGAATGTTTCTCATAATACTTATGTTGTTGTATTAGCATGGGGTAATCAATCTTATTCTGAGAATTCGTTTGTACAACAGATTTTAGATCAACTAAATTATGCTGCCCAATATGATGGTGCCGGATTGATAAATTTATTAAGTAATATTGCACCAACTGATTCTAATGTTATATCTGGTACCAGTCGTGCGGTAAACAATATTATAAATAACCAGGTTTCTGATCGCTTGTCTGTTATTGGACGCAGCGGTGGTGATGCGTTTAATGGATTAAGTATATGGGGGCAAGGTTTGTATAATCATTCATCTCAATCTGGCGACACAGAATTTTCTGGTAATACATTCGGATTCAGCCTTGGTGCAGATAAAAAGATAAATAATAATACAATACTTGGTTTGGGTTATTCTTTAAGTAAGACTACTGCAACATCTGGTGACAGAGATATAGATGCGCTTGGGCATACTGTCTTTGCGTATGGCGAATACAGACCATATAGATTAAAATTTGATGAATCTGGTAATGTGGAATCTGCATCTGTATCGCCATTGTATTATAGTGCGACTGTATCGTATGGTATCACAAACTATGACGAACATGCCGGATATGGTCTTGCATCAGAATATAAAGCGACAACATTTGGGGTAAATGGTTCAATAGGTTATAATATTAGTACTGGTTTGGATTTATTTGCTGGAGCTAGATATTTGAAGGTATCTCAAGATGACTATACAGACAATATGGGACAAAGAATATCTGTTGATGATGATAATATTATAACCGCGCGCATTGGTGGTAAATATACATCCGATAATAATAGTGATTTGGTGCCAACAGCACATTTAGAATTGCTGTATGATGTGAAATCAGGCGACAGATTGGCTGTTGTTAATACAGATACTTCCAGTTATCAAATTACTGGTGATTCTATTAATCCCTTTGGTGTTCAGGCTGGATTTGGTTTTATCAGCAATATCAACAATTGGAATTTGTCTTTGAATTATGATCTTGAATGGAGACCAGAATACATAAGCCATACAGGAAGAATCAAAGCAAAATATGTGTTCTAATAAAATAAAGCCCCTTAAATGGGGCTTTTAATTATTTAAATAAATCAATTTCACCAAAATCATTATGGGTGGCATTCTTTATCAGGATAATATCCTGTTGATTAGCCCACTGTTTGGCAAGGTTATAAGGAACAACATTGTCTTTTCCACCAACAAAATGTTTTTGTTTTATATTTGGCAAAGTTTCCATGTCCAAAGATTCAGATAATGGCATATCACCGAAATATTGTGTCCATTTAGCATGATTTAACACACCAGCAACAGTTATCCATTCTTTAAATTTCATATTAGGATTTTGTTTTATAATCAGTCCTGATATCATTGCACCACCAGAATATCCAATAAGTGTTATTTCTTGGTTATTTGCAACTTGTTTTATTGCTTCACTTTCTGCATTTATAATATCTTGTGAGAAACGTCCCATTGTCCAATCAGATTGTTTACAGTTTTCATCCATTATAAATTGGCAAGGTCGTGCCATATAAACAACATTATCAAAAGTATCTTTGGTTGCTAAATCTCTAACAAATTTACTGTGTGGTGTTGGGTCAGAAGTTGGATGTCCATAGGCGTTAAAAGAATTACCATCACCTTCGATATAAATATGAATGTTTGGGTTGCTTGGATTGTTTATCTTTTGCCATGTGGCAATAGTATAATTATTTGTTTTTATAGGTTTATAATCAAAATCAGACATATATGTTTCATATGTCCCAACACAACCAGATAATAAAAATAATGTTAAAAATATCTTCATATTTTTATATTTACAATGTTTACAATAAATAATCAATATAATCTATTTTTTTGTAAAGGCTGTATATAAAATTTGATTAAAAAACCACCCGCGGGGGTGGTTTTTATTAAATCTTGGTTGCGGGGAATGGATTTGAACCATTGACCTTCAGGTTATGAGCCTGACGAGCTACCGGGCTGCTCTACCCCGCGATAAGGTAATGGTATTATATATGTTTAATTTCATTAGTCAACTGTTATTTTATTTTATACCTATTTAGGTTTGTTGTCTTATTGTCTGGGTTGAAATATATTTTTTTTCTTGCTATTATCCAGTAAATAGTTCGTAAAAGGTATATAATGTTTCAAAATAAAAAGTTTAGAAAAGCGTGGAAATCTTTTTGGCAGCCGATTTTAAGTTTGGGCATTATTCAATGGATTGTTGCAATTTTATTTGCAATTCCAATTTGGTTTGTATATTTCACATCTGTTAAACGTATTACTAATATAGAAATACTGCATAAGTATAATAAAAAGCCTGCGATATTTGTTTGTTGGCATGGGCGCAGTATGATGCTTAGTCCGCTGACCTGTTTGAGTGGGGTTAGGGCTTATGTTGTCGCAAGTCGTCATAAAGACGGTCGTATGATGGCGAAATTACAAAGATTATTTGGTCTGCGTGCTATTTATGGTTCTACGCATAAGGGTGGTGTTTCTGTTTTGCGTCAAGGGTTGCGTATTTTACAAAAAGGTGGATGGGGTATCTGTATGTCCCCAGATGGTCCAGGGGGACCGTCTTTGCGTATCCAAGATGGGGCACTATATTTTGCCAAGTCGGATCGTAGCCATGTCGTTCTGTGAGCCAAGGAGTTGGCTAAGACATTTGTCTTCCTAAGACCGCTTGGGCCTCCGACTTTTACAAAAAGGTGGATGGGGTATCTGTATGTCCCCAGATGGTCCAGGGGGACCGTCTTTGCGTATCCAAGATGGGGCACTATATTTTGCC
>JAZOUE010000146.1:0-5965 GCA_045658045.1 Candidatus Enterousia sp. | reverse complement strand
AAACGGCGACTTCTATACAAACTGGTACAATAATATATTGGCATATTGGGAAGATGTTAAAGGTGAAACAGAAGCTGATATGTTAAACCCAGAAACAGGTGACCAGAATGCGATTGCTATCAAGCAACTTGAAGCGGATTGTCCGGGTTGGGTTTGTTCTGCCAAGGGCGAAATAGAATCTTTCTATAAGTCGTTGGGTATCAGGGTTGGTATAAATGCAAAGTTCTAATAAGGCGCATATGTTAAATTTTAAACATTTTATTGCAGTGTTTTTCGTCATCTTGGGTATATCTGGGGCGTGTGCTACAGATATGCGTGGCACGGTACCTGTAAATATTACTAGTGATACTGCAACGGCAGCTAAAAATATCGCTTTTGATGAGGCAAGGCGGCAAATTATTTCTGATTCTGTGCGGCAATATGTTGATGTTGTTGCTTTGCAGGAAGTGATGAATAATGCAAAGTCGGCTGATTTAGTTGGTTTGATTTCTTCTATCGGTATTGATGGTGAACAGACATCTAATACAACGTATTCTGCAAATATTTCGATGACTTTGGATGTTGAGGTTGTACGGAAATGGTTAAATGATAATGGTGTGCAAAATTGGATTCCTGACGCACAAAATCAAGATATGTTTACGGCTGTTATAAAAATGTCAGATGCGTTGCAAGACTGGGGCGAAATAAACCAAATCGCGCGTGATAATAATATAAGTCTTGAAACACAAAATATAGTTGCCGATACTGTAACTGTTTTGATGCCTGCGTCTGTGCGTGGGATGTTTACTATTGCTGTGCGTGGAGCAGGGTGGAAGTATGCTGATAAAGACGGCAAGTTAAATATTTGGAAATAATTTTTTATTAAAAGGGATGAAAATGAAAAAATTATCGTTTATTGCCCTGTTGGCGGTAATGCCGTTTGCGGCGTTTGCAGACGGCGAAGGTTCTACAAAACTGGATTTAAATGTTCGTCGTATTGGGCTGGAATGGTCAAAAACAGATGTCAGACATGCTGGCCGTTATCAGGATTCGCCTGTGTCTGCATTAAAGGCAGATAGTCAAGATTTTATTAAAGGAATTTTTGATGTCGCGTTGCAGTACGGCAAAAACAGATTTCAATGGGATAATGCATTGTTTATGGAATATGGTGAAACAACATTAAATCCATATAATGCACCAGAAACAATTAGTGAAAATGCAGATGATATTATTTTGTCCAGCGATTTGTCTTATGCGTGCTGGGAATTTGCAGGGTTTAAATTAGGCCCAACCGTTCGTGGTGCGTATGATACAGAATTTAAATCATCAGGCGATGCGCCGCGTCAGAATATATTGCGTGCAAATGGCGGTATTTCATTATTTGATAACGAGATTATAAAAAGTCTGTATTTGTCGGGCGTGTATGAATATGACTTTACATATGCGGGCGAACAGACCAGTAAACTGGCGGCAGAATTGGGTTGGCGTTTAGAATATACTATCCGCGAAGGTGTAAAGCTGTCAACAAACGGTTATTATCGCGAATACTTAAGTTTTTCTGAATATGTTCCGACAGATCTAGAACGTGATTTAAGTGCTGTTGTGCGTCTTGATACGAATTTATGGGGTGATTTAACGATGGGGCCATATATTCAATATCGTCGCGCTCGTGCGCGTGGGGTTGATGTTTATGGCAGCAACTTTGTTATGGGTATATCGTTTAATTACATTACATCGTTTGGTCTTATAAAATAAATAAAAAAATCCCGCAAAGGCGGGATTTTTTATCCGTGTCATTTAGAATTCAAATCTTATACCCAATGTTAGGTTGGTGTAAATCAGGTTTTCTGCACTGAAAAATTCACGATGTTTTGTGTCATCAGCGTTAGTTAAGCCCCATTTTACACGTGGAATGTACATTAGACGCGCCCCAAAGTCTAAAAATATTTGTTCTGTTATTCCGTATGAAATACCTGCTGACAATAAGCCTGCAAAGTTAGATGTGTGGCGTTCTGATTTATAGAACTCAAATATACCGTCTTTTACTTCGCCGTATTGTCTTAGTTCTAGTTGAGATGCGATATCGCCGTACGGGTCAAACAAATTTAATACGGTCTTAGAGTCTGCATATCCAATACCAAAACCAACATATGGTATGGCGCTGTGAGTGGGCTTATATGTCCCATTAAAGAAGTCATAAAAAGCCATAATGCTGACAACATCTGTTGTGATTTCAGAATTGACAGAGCCGCTTTCTATTTTAACCGTGATAGGTGGAATGTCGCCTTCTTTTAATGTAGTGTATCCAACGAACATTGGAGATGCGTTATAATCGCTTTTTACGATGTGATCCCAGCCAGCCTCAATCCGCCATTGTGTTGCACCTGGAATTGTCCACCCAATGCTGGCCCCAGCAGCAAAAGAGAAGTTAGAGAAATCTTTGACAGCAGGTATGTCCGATAATTCGTAATATCCCGCGTATGGATATTGCGAAGCGTTTGGACTGTCAATCGGTATAATTGAATTTGTTTCTTCGTCATAGTGGATGCCGACCGAAATCGCGCCGACTTCATTTTTTATTGACGCTGTGCCAAAAGAAGCACCACCGCGTGCAGAAATTATAAATCTGTTACCATTATCAGTATACCAACCATCACCAACATAAATCCCATCATATTGCCAGCCCGCAAACGCAGGTGCAGACAATGCGCATATCATTGCAGATATAACATAAGTGTTTCTTTTTCTCATATCACATATTATATCACAAATTGGTGCGTGATAAAAATAAAAAATCCGCCATTAGCGGATTTGGGAATTTATTTTTTTGTTTTCTTTTTAGCAGTTGTTGTTTTTTTGACAGGTTGTGCCTTTTTATTTGGCAATGCTTTGTATTCGCGGTACAGTGCCTGGACGCATGTATATACTAATAATGCAGATATTGCAGTAATTAAACCGGCAATCAAGCCATCTGAAAATACGGCAAATAACAATAATGCAACAGCTAGTACAACAGTGTAGCCCAAGTTTTTAGATAATACATTTAATAATTTTTCGAACATTTTTCCTTCCTTTGTTTGATGTGGATGTGTGTATTATATAAGAAAAATATTGTTTGTACCACGAAAAAAATACCGTATTCAAACGGTATCTTTTCAAGGGAGAAATTTTATATGTGTTTTTACAGTACAACATAGCCACCAATTCGTGCTGTTTTTGGCAGTGGGCCAAATGAAGAACGTGGACTGACATATATGTTTCCTGTTACTGTAAATTCACCACAAAATTGTAATAAACCAATGTCGCGCAGGAACAAGTTGCCGTTTATTTTTGCACCACAAGGTAGAGTATATTTATACATGTTTTGTAAATATACATTGCCATTTACTTGTGTGTTGTGCTGTAATACTGCACCGGCACCACGACTATCTATGATGATATCTCCCAGTATTTTTTTGTTCTGAACAGCAGTTTGTTTTTTTGCAATTTTAACTTCTAATTTTTTTACAGGAATAATATTTACTGGTTCTGACAGTTTTTTATTCGATACAGGTAATGCGGGTTGGCGTGCAATAACATCACGTTGTTGTGATGCTTGTTTTGTTGCGTGTGCAGGTTGGGCAATAACAACGACAGGTTGTTTGTTGCATTTTGTAAAATCAATAATCAGCATAGAAAACAGTACGATGATTGATACCAGCAATGCTGAATTTAATAAGCCAATAAAGTTTATGCCACAAATCCAATTCCATAATTTGCGGAAAAGTTTTGCGATTTTATGAAAAGGCCAACAGATTATATTCCAAATTCGTGTCCAGATAGATGTGTGGTTTTGTTTTTTTGCGGACGCGTTACGAGTGTTGCGAACCTTGCGTGCAGCGGCCTTGACTTGTTTTTTTGTGGACATAATAAAATCCTTTTAGTTTGTTTTTTCAAGGCAAATATACACCAAAAAATATGTTTGTCAAGTGATTTTTGTCAAATTTTTTATTTTTTTGTTGCTTGATACAGCGCCCACAACCAAGCGATTATAGACCATCCAAAAACCCAACTGCCCAGTCTTACTGCTTGCATTGCTGGTTTGCCTTTGTCGTTTTGGCGCGCAACCCATGCAGGGGCCAATATTATCCCAATCAACAGCAATACGCACATCGCGTACTTTATAAATGGTAAAAATTCTTTAATATCAATCATTTATTTTAACGTAAAAGGGGCGTATGAACGCCCCCCTCTAATTCATTCTTGGACAGATTATATACCATACTTTGCAGATTTGTCCAGTTCTTCTTCAATTCTAATTAGCTGATTGTATTTTGCCATACGATCTGTGCGTGACATAGAACCGGTTTTGATTTGTCCTGCATTGGTCGCAACAGCCAAGTCTGCGATTGTTGTGTCCTCGGTTTCGCCACTGCGGTGGGAAATAATTACACCATAATTCGCATCTTGTGCCATTTTTATCGCAGCCAATGTTTCTGTCAGAGAACCGATTTGGTTTACTTTTATCAAAATAGCATTTGCAACGCCGTTTTCAATTCCGCGTTCCAAGCGTTTTGGATTCGTAACGAACAAGTCGTCGCCAACCAACTGACATTTGTCGCCAATTTTTTCTGTCAGTTTTTCCCAACCTGTCCAGTCTTCTTCGGCCAATGCGTCTTCAATAGATATAATTGGATATTCACTTATCAATTGTTCATAAAAGGCAATCATTTCATCAGATGATAACTGTTTACCTTCAAAGTGATAAATGCCATCTTTGTAGAATTCAGAAGATGCAACATCAAGTCCAATTGAAATTTGTTCGCCTGGGATATAGCCAGCGGCTTTGATTGCTGCAATAATTGTATCCAGTGCTGTTTTGCAGTTGTCAAAGTTTGGCGCAAAACCGCCTTCATCACCGACATTTGTTGAATTGCCACCTTTCTTCAATATGGATTTAAGGTTGTGGAATACTTCGCTGCCCATACGGATTGCTTCAACTTCTGATTTTGCGCCATTTGGAATAATCATGAATTCTTGGGCGTCCAGTCCATTGTCTGCATGTGCGCCGCCATTAATAATATTCATCATTGGACGCGGTAAAACACATGGATTGTCGTTGCCATATACATTTGCAATATATTTATATAATGGAATATGTTGTGCGTTTGCAACTGCATGTGCCAGCGCCATTGATACGGCCAAAATCGCGTTTGCGCCCAATCTGTCTTTATTAGGTGTGCCATCAAGTTCTAACATTTTATTGTCCAGTTCAGTTTGTTGGGATGCATCCATTCCAATCAATGCCGGAGCGATAATTTCATTTACATTATGTACTGCTTTTAAAACGCCTTTGCCCATGTACGAGTTGCCACCGTCACGCAATTCTAATGCTTCAAAAGTACCTGTTGAAGCCCCAGATGGTACCGCTGCACGACCAAATGCGCCACCAGATAACTCAATATCGCATTCAATTGTTGGGTTACCACGGCTGTCCATAATTTGCCTTGCGTGGATTTTTTTTATTTGAAACATACTTTTTCTCCCTTTCGTACTATTTATATTTAATTTCATCTTGCCTTGTTAAGACAAAATGTGCCATAATTGTTATCATAAATACGATTGGAAGAAAATAAAAAAATGTTAAAAAAAATAATTTCTTTGATTTGCTGCCTGTTGCCGGTGGGTGCGGGGGCTGTTGTTGATAAGCTTGATAAAGCGAATTGGGATGAAACTTTAGGGGCGGGTGTTATAAGTATCAACGATTCTGAATTAAAGTACGCGTTGACGGCGGGTAATGCGATTCGTATAGATAATGCCGTGGCGATAAACGATGTTAAAAATGTTGCGGATGATGTAAAGCCCCTAAACTTTTCAAAAGGTTTGTATGTGGGTGTTGCGGTGAAATCTGATTCTGAATTGATGCCGCAATCAAACGCATTATTTGTGATGTCTAATGCAAATGTCGATAAGGATTTTGCTATTGATACTGTCAGGGATGTAAAGT